>PLUZ01000138.1 GCA_003162995.1 Methylocapsa sp.
TGCGTAAGCAGCGCGAGTTGGATGACGCCAGGAGAGAGCTGGACCTCACGGTGGAAAAGAAAGTGCAGGAATCGCTGACAGTAGTTCGAGACAAAGCCAAGCAAGAAGCCGAAGGCGGCTTGAAACTCAAGGTGCTGGAAAAAGAAGAGCAGATCGCCTCCATGCAGCGCCAGATTGAGGAATTGAAGCGGAGGGCCGAACAGGGCTCCCAGCAATTGCAAGGAGAGGTTCTTGAACTGGANNTCATAGGGCCTCTGGGGCAACATTGTGGATCGATACTATGGGAATCAAAGCGGACCAAAAACTGGAGCGACGGCTGGCTGCCCAAACTTCGGAACGATCAACGAGCCGCTAAGGCCGATCTCGCTTTGATCGTTTCAGACACTCTGCCGAAGGGGGTCGAGACGTTTGATCTGATCGAAGGCGTCTGGGTCACGGGCACCCGCTCGGCTATCCCCATAGTTGTCGCGCTCCGTCAGTCCTTGATCGAACTGTCTGCCGCTCGCCAGGCTAACGAGGGTCAAAGGCCAAGATGGAGATGGTCTACCAATATTTGACCGGTCCACGCTTCCGCCACCGCATCGAGGCGATCGTCGAGAAATTTTCAGACATGCAAGCAGACCTCGACAAAGAGCGGAAGACCATGACACGCACGTGGGCCAAGAGAGAGGCCCAAATCAGAGGCGTGATAGAGTCCACCGTTGGGATGTACGGCGATCTTCAAGGTATCGCCGGCCGAGCGCTGCCAGAGATCGACAGCATTGACACCTTATCGCTCGACTATTCTCCAAAATCTGATTCCGACGACTGAATCTACGGAATTGTCGCTGCCAGCGGCTGCTCCATGGCCTCGCGGCGCTTCGCGGTTTCGTTCTTTCGCTTATGAACGAAGCTCTTGTAATTATAGATTAGATCGAGGTCGGCCTTCATCTCTTCAGTGGTCGGCGTTGGAATTGACAGGGCTTGCACGCGTTCTTTGCGAACGATGATCGGCTCGAGCGGAAATTCATTTCATTCTGGTGGATAAAATCTGGCACTCGGTACCCGCGATGCAAGATAGAACGAGCGTGACCGAGCTCGCCTCACTCCGACTCTTCAGCGCGCTTACCCAATGCGGGCGATTACGCGCGCGCAACAAACACCGGGAATCCCCACAAGGACTCAACCGTCAGATTCCTCCCCTCGCCGCCGCCCACCAGGGTCGCGCTTCAGATCGAACCTGTCCCGGCTGGCGTATCAGCAGGTGCGCGCTCGGCATTCCCAGGATGGGGCGGCGAACGCGACCGCTCGCCGGTCGCGAGAGCACTCGTGTCAAACTGCCTTTCAGTGCACACTGACACAAAGACACAGCCTTGGCCGCCGGCAATATCTGCCGGCGTTCTTCGGAACTCCAACGCCGGCGGCGATCCGCGCCGGTGGCCATGCTGTGAGATTAACTGTACTCATAAGGAGGACTTAACTTCGCAGTCTCCACCTCGCGCCCGTTGTAGACAAGGCGGCCCTCGCCGGAGAGTTACGGATGTTCAGTTGAGGCCGACTGCAGAGCTAGCGAGAGTTCATCCAAGTCAGTTGAAGGACGATGAACTGTTCCAGACTTGGTCCGAAGTGAAGGCCGGCCCTCAGGGGTGCGAATGCAGGGCCCAGCACCTGCCGATCAGCGATGATATCGCCAAACGTGCCCAAGAATTCTGCTCGGTCGTAGGCGCGATATTCTACAGATCTTCCTTCTTTCTCCAAAAGAGCATTCAAACACAGCATTGTCTCTTGCTGTGCGACAAGCATCTCGATTTCATCTTGGACCTGAAGGGCATGTCTCAAGGGCACCATCTCCACGTGAAAACCGCACGCTCTCGCGTACTGCGCGACGGCGCTGAAGTCGATCGCATATTCGGCGTGGTTGAGATGCAAGATGCGTTCCGGCGGCACGTCGATTCCGCCGTATTCAATCAACAACGCCTTACCCCCCACAACCAAACTGTCCGACAATTCATCGATAACCCGATGTATCCCAACATGCTCAGGAACATTTCTGCTGCCTAAGCCGGCTTTTTTTCGCCCCCGCTCATTTCAAAGTCAGCGATCACTTCATTAGCGAGCACGAAATCGAATTTTGATCTCGGAATTAGGCCACGCTGCGCGTCCCCAATGAAGATGCGCACGTTTGCATCCAGGTGCTGAAGCAGAGAATCTTGGCGCAGCAAGCAGTCCCATATTGCAAAAAGGTCTTGGCGACGATACCCCAGGACAATCGGCGGTCATCCACCCTCGGCACTCCGTGCGACAGCGGAAAATACGGCTCGATCTGGCGCATCTGCGCCTCCGAGAGCAAAAGCAAATCCCCCATGGCAGCGCCTCCCCGCGCTACCAATGAATCAGCTGTTCGCTTTCGATGCAAGGAAATTAATGGGTCCTGAGCCTAGCTATGGCGGTTGCATGGCGACGTATATACATGAGATCGAATAGAACCCATTGTATAATAGTTTGGTGAAAGACTTTCGCAGCAATGGGTGAGACGCACAAGTGGCTCTGCACGAACTCGCCGTCACTGTGGTGTCGCAGAAGGCAAGACACAAGCCG
>PLUZ01000023.1 GCA_003162995.1 Methylocapsa sp.
GCAAAGCCTTGTCCAGTTCCGTCCTCTCATTGGCAAAGTCGCCAGCGGCGGAATAGGTTGTGGCCCGCCATCTGTAAGCTTGAACCTGACGTGCAGGAGATAACCAATCGAGCAAATCGTCGAGTCTATCGCGCAGCCTCTGGTTGGTTTCGGAATAATCGTTTCGTGCGAGCCGGGCGACATCGGCGCCACCTTCCGCTTTTTCTTGTGCCTCTATGGCTCTGCGCTCCTCGTTCAGCGCCTCGCCCCGTAGGTAATTCACAACGCTTGTGGAGACCACAACCGCACCCGCACAGATTCCAATCACTGCCATTGTAACCCTTTTTTGCCATCTCGCCTTTTCCCGAGCCTTCGCACTCGCCGCCACCAGCCTTTCGACAAGTTTCCAATTGCCGCCATGCCGCTGGCTCCAAGGCTCGGTCTGATGCTTGAGCCAGTCCTGTCGCACGTCCAAGGACGCGGGCGGCAGCGTATGCTTCGGGTTCGTCTCGAAAAATTTCGCATCGACCGAGAGCGAACGCCAGATCAGCCCGTCGTCGAATTCCTTCTTCAACCAGCCAGCCGTGGGATCGGCGACCTTACGCCAACTGCGAATCAAGGCCTCATGGCTGATGTCGATGACCGTGGCATCCTCGATTGGCACTGGGGCATAGGGGGTGAGGAAGGATACCCCCTCGGCGCGAAAGGCTTCGATGATCTTCCGTAGCGTGTCCGGTGTCGCGCCGGTAACTTTGACGAGATCGGCGAAGGCCTGCGGCCGGCGGATGGCCTGGCCTTCCACATTCACGTCGGTGAGCGCGCGGAAGAGACGCTCGACAGTAAGTTCGCCCATTTTATCAGGGGCGGCCTCTGCCATCACCTTATCCGCGTGGTTCGACAGCATAGCGGCGAGGCTGCCCGCGGCGTCGATCAGACTCGCGTCGGGCGTGATCTTCTTGCCCGGCGGTGTAGCCTGCGCCGCGTGGTCCCAGATCATCATCAGTCCGTGCTGGATCAGCGGCAGCTCGTCCTCGCTCCCGCGCGCAGCCGCGATAAGCCGCTCGGCGAGATCGGCGCTCACATCGCCGCCATAAAGCTGCGCCGGCCGGCGGATCGCGCGCGTGAGCCCATCGCGATCCATGCGGGGCACGAGATATTGCGTGCGGTTGATCGCTTCCGCCAGACCATCGAACCGCGCGCAATCGCTCAGGAACTCAGAGCGCATGGTGACGACGACATGGACGTCGGCGACGGGGACTGGTGCGCTCGTCTCGCTCTCGTCCGCGGGCGTGATCGTGCGGGTGAGGAGATCAACGAAGAGTTCCGCCTCCTCGCGGCTGGTCTCTTTGGCGAAGCGGAATAACTCTTCGAACTGATCGACGAGAATGCACAGCCGCTTGGCGGCGAGTCCCTCAAGCTGGCCGATGACGGACGCAAGCGTGGCACCGCGCCGATTGAACATGCGCGAGATCTCATTCACGCGCGCGACATCTCCATCGCGTCCTTCAAACCGTGCAAGTTCGCGGGCGAGATTCCATAGCGGCCCGCCGGAGGGGCGCATGGCGCAGGTGAGCCAGGCGGTGCCGTGGCTTAGATGTTGACGCGCGAGTTTCGGCAAGACGCCGGCGCGTACAAGCGAGGATTTGCCCGAGCCTGATGCGCCGTGAATCAACACGAGCCTCTGCTCTGCGAGGCGTTCGATGACCTCGTCGATCATCCGCTCACGGCCGAAAAAGATCAGCCATTCGTCTGGCTCGAACGGCCGCAGACCCGGATAGGGATGTTTTGGCAGAACAGCCGTTACGAGCGGGGAAGCAGCGTCCACGCTCATGGGGCGGCGACTCCTTCTTGCTCGTGGACCCGGTCCAGCCAGGCGTGGAACTCCCCGCTCCAACCATCATGCGTGAGATCGAAGCGTTCGATGCGGAAGGGGGATACGTCGATCGGCAGACTCTCGCCGGAACGGTCGAGCACGGCGCAGGGCAGGGGCTTGTGGCGTGCCGTCTCGATGCGTTCGCGCTCGTCTACGCCGACTTGGAGCAAATCGCCGATGAAGCTCTCATCCCCGTCGGCGCGAAATAAAGCCAGCGCCTCGCAACTTTTCGCCGTCTCGAACCGCCACCTGCTCTCGCGCTGCATGGCGGCCATGTCAGAACCGTGGTCGGAAGCCGCTGTCAGGGGCATAACGCCGTCTTTCTCGAGAATAGCTTTCAAATTGGCGCGCGCGGCGGCGTAACGGGGGTTGGCGTGGAGATAGATGCGGGGCTGAGAACGGGCGGGCGCCGGGGCCGGCGCGGGTGCAGTCGCCGCGGCTCGGTTCTCGGCATGCTTTTTCAGTTCGCGTAAGCGCTTCGCCAGAGCCGTCCTGAGCGTGCCCAATTGTCGCGAGAAAGGCTCGTTCCGTTCGAATAGATCGGGCCAGCCGAGCGGAACTTTGTCGCTGGAATTGAAAAATGGGAAGCCAGGCATGCCATGGCCACGTTCATCACGCAGAAATTCAGGCCAGTCGCTCTCCTCGGTTGCCTGCGCCTGAATGACGAATACGCGGCCTGGTTCGTTCCTCCGGTCGTCAATCTGTTCGCGGAACCATTTCTCTTCGTCCTTGCACCAGCTCGACGCCAGATAGTGCTTCGACATGATAATCATCAGGATACAGGAGGATTTGACCTTGGCCCGCAATTCGGGGGTGAGATGGGCGGTCGGGTCGATATCTTTGTCGGACCAAATGTGCAGATCCATGAATTCGGGCTCGAGCGAGGTGATATCGGCGGCGAGCTTTTCGATCAGGGTTTGGGTCCAGCGCTTGAGT
>PLUZ01000258.1:0-33377 GCA_003162995.1 Methylocapsa sp.
CCAACTGCCGTTTATAGGATAAACTCTCAACGGTCGACTGTATTATGAATCAAATTGACAGTTAGACCCAAGCCAATTCGTTATTTAAACGTAAAATAACCTCTATAAAACCTACCCAAATTGGTGACGTTGCTGAAAGATCCATTTCGTTTTCCGGCGCTTCGCATCAGCGGCGTGCATCACTGCCGTTCGTCATGAGCGCAAGCAGCCCTTTGAGCAGCGCGATGGGCGCCGGGGGGCAGCCGGGGATGTGCAAATCCACCGGAATTGCCGCCGACACCCCGCCGGCGCAGGCGTAACCTCCGGCGAAAATGCCGCCATCAAATGCGCAACTGCCAGCGGCAACCACCCACTTCGGCGCTGGCGTCGCTACATAGGTCCGCAGGAGCGCCTCGCGCATATTCTTGGTTACCGGCCCCGTGACGAGCAAAACATCGGCATGGCGCGGCGAGGCAACAAACCGGAGACCGAATCGCTCGAGATCGTAAAAGGCATTGCCGAGGGCATGGATTTCAAGCTCACAACCATTGCACGAGCCTGCATCGAGCTCGCGGATGGAGAGACCGCGTCCGAGTTTCACGCGGGCGGCGGACTCGATTTCTTGGGCGAGTGCGATGATTTCCGGGTCGTCTAGCTGAGGCCCCGGCTCGGTGAGCGGCCTTCCAACCAGGCTCTCGAACAAAATCTTGCGCATGGCGTCAGGCCTTATCCACGTTTTTCAACCATGATCAATCGCTCATGCTCTAAAGATCATGCCCAGAGTAAGAGCAGTTGAAAGATTTGTTGCAGAGCGGGAAGTCGGCAACGATATTGTTTTCGATCGCAGCCTCGAGCACAGGCCACTGAAACCAGGAGGGATCGCGCAAGTGGCAGCGCTCGACGCGCGCCTCGGCGTCAAGCCGCACCCATGCGAGAACATCGCCGCGAAATCCCTCGACCAAGGCCAGCCCCTCGCCGGTCCTCCCCGTCCCAGTCACCGGGACACGGATCGCACTTTGCGCAGGGATGCGGGCGAGGATCTGTTCGACGAGCGCCAGGCTCTGCTGCACCTCGCGGATGCGAATCCAGATTCGCGCATTGACATCGCCCTCGGCAAGCACAGGCACGTCGTAATTGAAAAGCATTGCCTCATAAGGCGGGTAGGAGAGTTGGACACGGGCGTCAAAGGCGCGCGCCGACGCCCGGCCGATAGTGCCGCCGCATCCGTATTGCTTGATGAGCGCGGGCCTTGCCAATCCGGTTCCAACGGTGCGGTTCTGGAGCGAGGCCGTGTTGTCGTAAAGTTCGACCAGCGGCGGAAACGCTTTGCCGATCGTCCATACCAGCTTTCTGATTTGCTCGAAGCCCGGCGAAAGAAGATCACAGCCAACACCGCCCGGCACAATGCAGTCCATCATCAGCCGATGCCCGAAACACGCTTGCGCGGTGCGCAGGACGCACTCGCGCAGGATGCCGCAATGGGCGAGCATGATGGCAAACCCGGCGTCGTTGCAGATGGCGCCGATATCGCCGAAGTGATTGGCGAGGCGCTCGAGCTCCGCCATCAAAGCGCGCAGCCAAATTGCGCGCGGCGGAATTTCAATCCCGAGCGCGACTTCAACGGCACGGGCGAAGGCAAAGCCATAGGCGGCCGTACTGTCGCCGGATGTCCGCGCAGCGAGGCGTGCGGCTGCATCGACGGATGCTCCGGTCATGAGGGATTCGATACCCTTATGGGTGTAGCCCAAACGCTCCTCCAGCCGGACCACAGTCTCCCCATTCGCGGTAAAGCGGAAATGGCCCGGCTCTATAATCCCGGCATGCACGGGGCCAACCGCGATCTGGTGCAGGCTTTCGCCTTCCGCCCGAAGGAATGCATAAGGCTCCTGATCGCCCTGCGGCTGCGGCTCTTTTGCCAAAGGATGGCGCTGGCCCCATCGGCCATGATCGAGCCAGGGCCGCTGGTCTGGCAGACCTACGGGATCGAGGCCAAACAGATCCCGGAGCGCGCGTTCAAGCCGGATCGCAGGCGGATGCAGCCTTCCCACGGACGGAAAACGCCCATCGGGGCACTCAATGGTCGCCACGACGATATTTTTTTGGCTTTCATCGAGGATTGCCATGTGGACCGACGCCCCATCTCCCCAAAGGCCGAGCAAGCTCCCGCGGCCCTCAGCCAGCCGCGCCGCCAAGAGACGCCAGAGATCCTCGTCCACGACGACTCGCGGGCATGGCCTATGCCATTCGACACTTCGTCCATTCGCGATCAGCTCGGTAAGCGTCGGCACAAGTGGCTTTTCCTATTTCTTTTGAAGAGTGATCCGCATGTTTTAACCAAGCAAGCTCGCGACGTGCTGAAACCAAGTCACCAGCGGCGGCGGCAGATAGATTCCCGCCGTCAAAACGAGACCAAGATGAGCGGCCATCGGCAGGTAGGAGGCCTGCACCGGTGCGGACCTGCCCTTCGGCTCGCCGAATGCAAGCCCCTGCAGGCGTAGCAGAAGCGCTCCAAAGCCGACGAGGAGGCCCACGACCAGCGGAATTGCGAGAAGCGGCACGCGCACGAAAGTCGAGCTTACCACCAGGAACTCACTCATGAAAATGCCGAACGGCGGCATGCCGGCAATAGCGATCACGCCAACAACAAGGCTCCAGCCAAGCATCGGATGGGTCACCGTCAAACCCCTTATATCGGCGATCGTTTGGGTGCCTTTGGCCTGAGCGATATGGCCGACCGTGAAAAAGATCGCCGATTTGGTGAGACTATGCATCGTCATGTGCAGCAGGCCCGCGAAATTGGCGAGCGGCCCGCCCATGCCGAAGGCGAACACAATGATGCCCATGTGCTCAATCGACGAGTAGCCGAACATCCGCTTGATATCATGGCGGCGGTAGAGCATGAAGCCAGCGAAGATGAGCGAGGCAAGCCCCATAGCCGCCATCAATGGTCCGGGCGCGATGGCACCCGGATTGGCGGCGAGCAGAAGCTTGAATCGCAGCACGGCGTAGAGCGCGACATTGAGCAACAGGCCTGACAGTACCGCCGAGATCGGTGTCGGCCCCTCGGCATGCGCGTCTGGCAGCCAGGCATGCAGGGGCGCGAGGCCAACCTTGGTGCCATATCCAAGCAAAAGGAAAACAAAGGCGAGGTCGAGAAGCGCCGGATCGAAGGACGAGACATGCTGGATCAGGACGGTCCAGACCATGCCGTCCTGACCCTCGCCGACGACCGGACGCGCGGCCATATAGACGAGGATCGTGCCAAACAGCGCAAGCGCGATGCCGACGCTGCCCAGAATGAAATATTTCCAGGCGGCCTCGATCGCTGCTTCCGTACGATAGATGCCAACCATGATCACCGTGGTGAGCGTCGCCATCTCGATCGCAACCCACATCAGGCCGATGTTGTTGGCGACCAAAGCAAGATTCATGGCAAACAGCAGGACTTGATACATCGCATGGTAGAAGCGCAGATGCGCCGGCGTAAGCCGTCCAGTCTCCAGTTCGTGGGCGATGTAGCTCGCGCTGAACACGCTGGTGGTGAAGCCGACGAAGGAATTCAAAACGACGAAGACGATGTTCAGGTCGTCGACCAGAATGTAAGGGCCAGTCGCGGGTTTCCAAATGAACAGCGACAAAGCGGCGAGAAGCGTGAGGAAAGCCGCAGCGATGTTCAGGCTAGCCGACAGGCGATACCCCGGCAAAACCGCCAGCACGGCGGCAGCCATCACCGGAATGATCAGCAGGAAAGTAACGCCGCTGACGGTGATGGCGTTCATCACTGCCCTCCCCGGTACTGGTCGCCGCGGAGCCGGTCAAGGGCTTCAAGGTCGACCGTATCGAACCGCTCACGGATTCGGAACAGGAAAATCCCGATCACGATAAAAGCGATAAGGACCGAAAAGGCGACGCTGATCTCGACCACGAGCGGCATGCCCTTGGCTCCCGTCGCGGCGAGGATGAGGCCGTTCTCGAGCGACATGAAGCCGATCACTTGACTGACCGCATTGCCTCTNNGCAAGCATCGTCGGGCCGATGCCGACGACGGTGTCGACCTCGCGGTGAATGCCGAGGCGCGCGATGATACGATGGAGCGACACGGGAATGATGATCGCCTTGAAAAAGAGCGCGATCGCGGCGGTGATATAGAGATGTGGCGCGCCTTGCACAAAGGCTTGCCATGCAACCGAAAGGGCAAGAACGACCGCCTGAAGGGCGAACACATTCAGCAGGGCATAGAGCCGATTCTGATATAAGAGCATGAAGCTGATCAGCACCAAGCCGCCGGCAAGGAGATGGGATACGTCGAACGCAAGGCGGCCAGTCATTGCAAGGTCCTTGTGACGAAGAGAAGCAGCACGCCGAGCAAGCCGAGCATCAGCGCGGCACCGAGGAATTCCGAAATACGGAAGATGCGCATCTTGGCGACGCTTGTCTCGAACAGCGCGAGCAGGACTCCGCCGGCCGCCAGCTTTGCGATGTAAGCCGCGGCGCCCGTCACCTCTTCGCCCGTTGACGCGCCAGGCGGCGCGAGACCCCAAGGCACGAACACGCAACCGATGAGCGACATATAGAGAAGGAGCTTCAACCATGCCGCAAGCTCGATCACCGCAAGGTGGCGTCCGGAATATTCGAGCAGCATGGCCTCATGCACCATGGTCAGTTCGAGATGTGTAGCGGGATTGTCGATCGGAATGCGCCCGTTTTCCGCGATCGCGACCATCACGAGGGCGATGAGAGCGAGCCCGGCCGAGACCCGCAAGCCGACCGCCGGAGACAGCATGAAACCGGCAAGACTTGAGAGCTGAGTCGAGCCGGCGAGGAGTGCGAGGGTGAACACGATCATGATCATCGCGGGTTCGGCAAGCGTCGCGATCATCATCTCGCGGCTCGACCCGATGCCGCCAAAACTCGTGCCAACATCCATCCCGGCGAGCGCCAAAAAAAAGCGCGCGCTGCCGAGAAGCGCGATGACCACGATAAGGTCTGCCGACCAGCTAAACATGAGGCCAGTGGCAAAGGTCGGAACGAGCGCCGCCGCCACCCAGGTCGCGGCGAAGACGAGATAGGGTGTCACGCGGAACAGCCAAGAGGCGTTCTCCGCAAGCACCGCTTCCTTGCGCATGAGCCGTAAAAGGTCGCGATAGGGCTGCAGGAGAGGTGGTCCCTGCCTGCGCAAAAGACGGCCCTTCAGCTTGCGGATGAAGCCCGTGAGGAGCGGCGCCAGCAAAAGCACCAACAGCATCTGCGCGCCCTGGGTGGCAAGATCGAGGATCACTGCCATAGCGCGAGCACCAGCAATAGGAACACGAGCGCGAAACTGACAAAACTCAGA
Organism: Methylocapsa sp.; assembly: GCA_003162995.1. GTDB lineage: Bacteria > Pseudomonadota > Alphaproteobacteria > Rhizobiales > Beijerinckiaceae > Methylocapsa. The sequence goes on from PLUZ01000258.1 coordinate 5,315, forward strand.
TAGATTCGGATGGTCAGGAACTGAAGCTGATTGAGCCGCGTGGTGGCGAGCGAAACCGCATTGCCGATGGGTGTGTACATGAGTTCCCAGGCGAGATCATGCAGCTTGACTTCGAACCGGGCTGGACCGGGGTCGCCGGGCGGCCGCATCTCGACACGCTCGTGGGCACGAAATACATAGGTGCCAAAGACCTGGCGAATCGGCTGGGCGAAACTCCCCGCCGTATATTGTGTCGCTGGGTTTTGTTCCGGAAAGCCGCAGTCCCAGGCGGGGGCGCGGCGTATGGCGCCGGACGCGAAGCGGTGGATGACATAGGCCGCGATCGAGGCGGAGGCCGCGATGAAGAAAAACACGACCAGTCCATTATAAGAACTGCGGCTCTCGGCAACCGGCACGATCGACAGCCATTCTATGCTGGCTTGCGCGGGCATCCTTGCCCCGGTGACGCTCTGCACGACGGGCGCCATGGCATCGATCACGAAGCCCGGCAAAATCCCGGCGAGAACGCAGAGGACGGCAAGCGTGATCATCGCGGCGTGCGACCAGCGATCGACCTCGACGGCACGTTCCGCCGCCACGGAGCGCGGCCGTCCGAGAAACACAATCCCAAAGACACGCACGAAACAGGCTGCCGCCAGCGCCGCCGCAAGGGCGAGCAGCGCGCCGACCGCCGGCAGGAGAAGTTTCAGCCCCCAATGCGGCAGCCCTGGACTGAGCAAAATGGCTTGAAAGAGCAGCCATTCAGACGCAAATCCATTAAGCGGCGGCAGCGCAGAGATAGCGGCACACGCAACGAGGAACGCGAAACTCGTGACCGGCATCGGGTGGATGAGGCCGCCGAGACGGTCCATGTTGCGCTCGCCCGTCGCGGTCAGCACGGCCCCTGCGCCGAAGAACAAAATGCTTTTGAAGAGCGCGTGATTGAGGACATGGAACAGGGCCGCGGTCAAAGCCAGCGCACCTGCGGCGGGCCATCCATTCGTGTCGAACGCCAGCGCCAGTCCAAGCCCGGCAAAGATAACGCCGATATTTTCGATCGTGCTGTAAGCGAGCACGCGCTTCACATCATTTTGCATGAGCGCATGGAGAATGCCGAGCACCGCGGTGCCGCCGCCGGCAGCCAGAATCGGAACCCCCCACCACCATTCCGCGTCCTGGGCGAGGAGATCGAAGACAATGCGCAGGAAACCGTAGATGGCGACCTTGGTCATCACGCCGCTCATCAGCGCCGAGACATGGCTTGGTGCCGCCGGATGGGCGAGCGGCAGCCAGACATGGAGCGGCACGAGTCCAGCCTTCGAGCCCGCGCCGAACAGGGCAAGACCAAGAACGAGGCCCGCGCGTAACGGCGATATTTTGTGCGCGCGGATTGCGTCGAAGGCGTAGCCCCCTTCCGGGCCGGCGAGCAGGCCGAATGCAAGCAGGAGGGCCAGAGTGCCGGCGCTAGCCATGACGATATAGACATAGCCGGCCTCAAGGTTTCCAGGCTCCTTGTGATGGGCCATGACGAGTGCCCAGGAGGCGAGCGACATGAATTCCCACGCCACCAAAAAACTGAAAGCGTCGGCGGCCAGCACGACCAAATTCATGCCGGCGAGAAATGCCGGAAAAAATGGCAGCACCCGCAGCGGCTCATGCTCGTGCCGGCCATAGCCAATCCCATAAAGGCTCGCGCTTGCGCCCCCGAGATTGACGACCGCCAGAAAAAACGCGGCGAGCGCATCCACATGGAAATGCGCGCCGACCCAAGGCAGCCCCAGCGGCAAGGTGATGTCCGCCACCGCGGCGCCAAAGAGCAGATGGTGAAGGGCAAAGAGAAGCCCGGCAAGCGAGAGTGCGAGAGCGGCAGAATAGAGGGCAACCGTGGCGCCACGCGCGTTGCCGATGAAGGCCGCAAGAACCGCGATGCCAAGCAGGGCGCCAACACACCACAATTCCGCGATTACCGTCATCGCACCTAACGTCCCGCCATGCGGGGATTGGCGCCCTGCACGATTCTCTCCGAATACATCCCAGCATTCGTTGAATCCTTGAGCCGGACGCCGCGGCCGCCACTGGAACTCAATGCATTCTCGCCGATCAGTTCGATTCCCGCGACGTCGAGCGCACCAATCAATTTCATCAAAGAATCCACATTGCAGCGGATCACCCCGTCACTCGCCTCCATCCGCTGAATGGTTGGAACCGATAAATCCGACAGTTCGGCGAGCTCACGCTGATCGATTCCGAGCAAGGCGCGGGCCGCGCGCAACTGTGCCGCCGTGATCATATAGGCTCCTGAGAGTCACAGCCAGAATATGCATTCTCATAGGTACAAAATACATTATCGCGTTTCAAGCATTATTTATGATGTATTATACATCATTATGATGAATGGGGCGAGGCGTGACGGCGCTTCTGCCTGATCTCCAGAAATCAGACACTTCATCAAAACACCGGTACCCCACGCGCGTTAAGAATCTGCGCCAAAGTCTCCAGTGCCTTGGCCCGCTTTCGAAAAAACGTATGCGGTGCCCATTGCTTTTCCGCGCAAAGCTTTTTGATCGAGCGGCCCCGCGCCGAGCGCAACGCCCAGAGGGTCGTCACCAGCGCCATCCCGGAATCGAGGTCATGCAATTCGCGCAACCACTCCAATGCCGCATCCATGCGCTGGATCTCAACGGCCGTGGGACGGATCACCGTGCGATTGTAGGCCCGCTCGCGCTCCCGCCGCTCGCTTTCCTCGAGCTCCGCCTGCGCCAGCCGGTCGGCCCATTCGGTGAGGGTGCGCGGCCAATGCCCGCCGGGCTCGCGGGGTCCGCGCAACCGCGGCAGCCGGTCAAGCGTGGCAAAGGCCTGCACGAGCCTTTTGCCGACATGATCCGCCTCCCAGAGCAGCGGCAGGGTTTCGCGATTGATGAGGCGCGGAACGTCAGACGGGACGGGCTTTGCTTCTCCGGTCATGCTCAAACCCCGTCGTCGAGGATATTGTCGATGAGGTAGGGCTCGGAGGCGACCTCGAGGAGCAAAAGCTTGATCATCGCCTCGCGTGTGAGACTGCGCTTCTCCGCGGCCGCCTCGAACTGCGTGTTGGCATCGGGCGTCAAGCGCAGCGACATGGCCGCTGCCGCCGCGCGAAAGGCGAGGCCGAATCTTTGTGCCTGCCGATGCACATTGTTGGGGGTCGAGCTGATAATGGGATCCTCGGCGATGCGCTTGGCATCCCAGCCAAGGCCAAGGAGAAACCCCAAGCGAGCTATTCGCTCCCCCGTCCAGCGTGATTTGCGAATCTCTGTCGTAATCGTCACGGTAAAACCTCCTATTAGGTATTATTACCGTAATATATATGGTATTATTACCTGGTGCAAGGCTGACCATGTTCGGTTACTCTACCGCTATGGAACTTGAAGACGTTCTCTTCCGGATCGAAAGCCGCCTCAAGGCCGTGGGCCTTTCCGCGCACGCCGCTTCGCTCGCCGCCAAGCGGCCAGATGCGATTCGCAATTTGAAGCGCGCTGTTAAAAACCATGACCGGCGCGGCGTCACGACCGAGACTTTGATGGCGCTTGCCCCCGTCTTGAAAACAACGGCGGCCTGGCTGCTTGAGGGTGTTGGGGAACCCACTCCCGGCAATATCGTGCAGGTTGTCGGGCGCATTGGGGCTGGCGCCGAAATTCTTCCGGAATTTGAACAAATCCCCCCCGAAGGTCTGTACGAAATCGAGGTTCCGTTTCCGATCTCGAATGATGCAATTGCTTTTCAGGTCGAAGGCGATAGCATGTGGCCTCGCTACGATCCTGGCGACGTGATCATATGCTGGCGCCAAGGCACCAATGTCGATGAAGTCGTCGGCTGGGAAGCAGCCGTCAGGACCACGGACGGCAAACGCTATCTGAAACGGATCCAGCGGGGTGGCTCCAGCGGAACCTTCGACCTTGAGAGCCATAACGCCGCGCCGATCCGGGGCGTGCGAATCGAATGGGCCGCCGAAATTAAAGGAGTCGTCAGAACCGGTCAGTGGCGCCGGAAATAGGCTCGGGTGTAAGGTAACACTACCTTGACATAGGTATATTTACCTGTATTCACTATCCGGTCATTCAGCCGGAGCCCATCCATGCCGAACCGCACGGCCGCCCAGGTCAATAATCACGACAATGCCCAGGCCCAAGTCAGTTTTCCAGTCAATATCGAAGCCGCGTTTCGCGCCCAGGCCACCCGCACCGTCGCCTTTCTCGTCAAGCACAGGGCGCGCGCCTATGCGAAACACCCGATGATGCTGGAGACGATTTCTCCCGGTCTTGCGGCTGCCGCCCCAGAGACCGTGATTGCCATGGCGAAGCAGCTGATGGAAACGGAAAGTCAGGCGCCGCGCCGGTGGTTCGGTTTTGGCGGGGAAGTCCCAATCCTCAACGCCAAGGCGGTCTTGCTTTTTGCGCGTGCCCGGCGCCGGACGGCGAGAACGCGAGCCTTGCCCGTGGCGGGCAGCCTATGAGCGCGGCTTGCTCTTGAATCATCTCAAAGGAAGCCAGCACCTTTGAATAGGATTAGGGCATGTCCCGAAAAAGTTTCTCGACTTTTTTCAATGAGGACATGCTCCAACTTTTTGATTTCGAACTGCGTTCTATCGATCAAATCAGTCCATATGATCGGGACGCACTCTAGACCATGATCGCTTCAAGATGAATCGCTCATGGTCTCAAATTTTATGTTTTGCCGCATGATCATATCCAAAAAGTCTGCAACTTTTGGGATCATGCCCTTACCAATCCTAGTTTAACTCGATTGGCGCCGCAGGAACGCCGGGATCTCAAGCTGGTCCTCTTCGAGTGCCCGCGATTGATAGGCGCCCCTTCCATGCGTATCGACCGCCGGTTGCGGAATTCTTTGCGGGGCCGGCGGATGCTGCGCCCGTTTGGCGTATTCGGCATGCACGGGATTTGGCTGCGGCTGCCGGTAGGTCTGCGGTGGCGCGGGCTGCCGCACGGCCGCTTGCCTATCTCGCGGCGCGGGAGCTGCCGCCGCTCCTTCCTGGCGGCTAATGCCAAAGGATGCAAGCCGCTCAAGCAGCGAGCGGCGCTTGGCTTCGGGATGAGTTTCGGCCGCCACTTCTCCCCGATGCGCGCGGATTTGGTTTTGCGCCGGAAGCGGCAAATCATCGATTTGCGGCATCCTCTGCGGCCGGACAACTGGCGAATCGGGTGCCGCGGGAACGAATGGGCCCGCCTCGTAATGCTCGCCTAGACGCGCCGCTTGTTGCACGTGTTCAACATAATGACGGGATTGCGGCGCAACTTCCTGGATATGGACCCTGTTTTCGGTTCCAGCGCCTGGCACACGCTCGTCATAGCGCGGATCATATTCCGCCGCCGCATAATTTTCCTGTTGCGGGTTTTGAAAACGCGGCTGCACGGCCTCAATGGGACGCGCCGCCGTCTGCGCCCTTAGCCGGTTGGTGACTTCCGCGATGCGCGTCTCCGCGGCTGTAGGTTCAAAGGCGGTGTCGGCGTGGTCGATGCCGGTTGCGACAACCGAGACGCGGACAATACCGTCAAGACTTTCATCGAAGGTCGCGCCAAGGATGATATTGGCGTCCTCATCGACCTCTTGGCGAATCCGGCCCGCCGCCTCGTCGACTTCATAAAGGGTAAGATCATTGCCGCCGGTAATCGAAATGAGCAGCCCCCGCGCGCCCTTCATCGAAACCTCGTCGAGAAGCGGATTGGCGATTGCCGCCTCGGCGGCAAGGATTGCCCGCTTCTCACCCGAAGCCTCGCCGGTCCCCATCATGGCCTTGCCCATTTCGCGCATGATGGCGCGAACGTCGGCGAAATCAAGGTTGATTAAGCCTTCCTTGACCATCAGATCGGTGATGCAAGCAACGCCCGAATAGAGTACCTGATCGGCCATCGCGAAAGCATCTGCGAAAGTGGTCTTCTCATTGGCGATACGAAACAAATTCTGATTGGGAATGATGATCAGCGTATCGACGGATTTTTGCAGCTCGTTGATGCCGGCTTCGGCGATCCGCATACGCCTCGCACCCTCGAATTGGAACGGCTTTGTCACGACGCCAACGGTCAGGATGCCCATATCCCTTGCGGCGCGCGCGATGACCGGCGCTGCTCCCGTACCGGTTCCGCCGCCCATGCCAGCGGTGACGAACACCATATGCGCTCCGGAAAGGTGATCGCGGATCTCCTCGATCGCTTCCTCCGCCGCGGCCCTGCCGACCTCCGGCTGCGATCCTGCGCCAAGACCCTCGGTGACCTGAAGGCCCATCTGGATAATCCGCTCGGATTTCGACGAGGTCAGCGCCTGCGCGTCCGTATTGGCAACGATGAACTCGACCCCAAGAAGGCCCGAGACAATCATATTGTTTACGGCATTGCCGCCGGCGCCGCCGATGCCGGCGACCATGATATGGGGTTTAAGTTCCCGGAGCTCGGGCGCTTTAAGATTGATCGTCATCGTCTGGCCTCTTGACGTTGGAGCGCCGGTCAAGGACGCTCGGGTTTTATTCCATTGTTCGCGGCAAACTCGAAGAATTCGCCGCGCTTACTCACGCCGCACGCACGTCTAAAAACTACTTTTAAGCCATTGTCCGACCCGCCCGATGTATCCATGCGCTTGCGAGTCTTGCAGAACCGCCCGCCGCGATGGACGGAAATGCTCGATACCGCTCACCTGCGGATAGATCAGAAGACCGACAGCCGCGGCAAAAGCCGGGCTTTTCGCCGACTCGGGCAGTCCCTTTATGCCGAGCGGCCGGCCGATCCGGACCTGCCCGGAGACGATGCGCTTCACCGCCGCCTGCATGCCGGTGAGCTGACAGGCCCCGCCCGTAAGAACAAGCCTTCGCCCCGCATGCGCCGGAAGACCCGCTTGTTTGAGCCGGTCGCGCACGAGCTCGAGGATCTCCTCCACGCGAGGCTTGATGATCGAAATGAGCTGCGCCTTCGGCAAATGCGCGGGACGCTCAAAATCCTCGCCCGCCTGAACCACTGCAATCGTCTCGCTCTCATCGGACGCCGAAGTGAGGCAAGCGCCATAAAGCGTCTTCAACCGTTCGGCATCCGCGAGCGTGACTCCAAGGCCGCGTGCGACATCCATCGTGACGTGGTTGCCGCCGACGGCGAAACCGTCGACATGCGAGAGATGGCCCCCGGAAAAGATGCTTACGGAGGTTGTCCCCGCGCCCATGTCGATCAAGGCGGCGCCGAGTTCCGCTTCATCGTCGGCTAAGGCCGCAAGGCCAGCCGCATAAGGCGTCGCGACCATAGCGTCGACCGTCAGATGGCTGCGTTCAACCGCGAGCATCAGATTGCGCGCGGCCGCGGCATCGCAACTCAGCACATGCATATCGGCGCCGAGTTCGTCGCCGACCATTCCCCTCGGATCTTGGATGTGACGTGTTTCGCCCAGCGCAAAGCCGATCGGCAGAGAGTGTAGGACTGCCCTGCCTTGTTGTTCACCACGCGTCGTGCAAGCCTCGAGCACGCGATGGACATCGGCCTGCGTTATGGCGCGGCCATCGATCGTGATCTTGGCATCGTAGAGCCGCGACGCAAGCCTGCCGCCCGTCGCGTTCACAATCACGCTTTCGACCTGCACCCCGGCCATACGCTCCGCCGCATCGACGGCAAACCGGATTGCTGCTTCCGCCGCGTCCATATCAACGACGGCGCCGCCCTTTATCCCGCGCGAGCGTTGATGTCCAATACCGAGGATGCGGCAGCGATGGGTACGTCCGCGCAGCGTGTCGGAAGGATCGCTCGGATTGAGCCGCGCGACGAGGCAGACAATTTTCGACGTTCCAATGTCGAGCACGGAAAGGACCGCGCTTTTTCTGGCCGACAAAGGTGGCAGGCGCGGCGGCAATACTCTCGAATTCATAGATGGCCGCCTTTCGCCTTGCTCTTCCGGGGAAGCGTCTCGGCGGGTTCGGCCGCAGCTTCTTCGGTCAAGCGCGCGACAAGGCGGCTTGGCTGGCGGAGATCGAGCGAAATAAGGTCCTTGTCGAGAATATGCGACGTCTGTTGAAGTTCGACGAGCCGTGCGAGCGCCGCCTCGGGTTCCCTTTCCGGCAGAAGAATCTCGATCCCGTTTGCCGTTTTCAACGTCCAGCGGCGCTTCGCGACGAGCACTCCCGCCACGATCCGTTCGCGCAAATCTCCCGCCGTATCGAGGAGAGCCATATATTGGCTGAGTTTCTCATTGGCCCCGGCGCCCACGACGAGCGGCAAATGAATGAATCGTTGATCACGCATCGCGGCGACGGGTACGCCTTCTGCGGCCACGATCAGGACCTTGCCGTCGCACTGCCACAGGGCGAAAGGCTGCCGCTCCTCGATCTCGATCAAGAGCCGGTCCGGGTAGAGCTTGGTGACGGCTGCTTCCTTGACGAGCGGAAGCTGTTGCAGCCTTTCCCGGATTTTCGCAACATCGAGGAACAGGAGCGAATTGCGCGGCCCTATCCCGGCAAGGGTGAGAAGGTCTTGTTCCTTGAGTTCGCGCTCGCCCGAGATCGTCACGGATTTGATGGAAAAACCGAGCGCCTTGGCAACAAGGTCAGCGGGTTGCCCCTGTGCGGCCACGAAGGCGGCATAATGGCCGCCTTTCACGGCGCCGTAGCCGCCTACGGCCGCCAGCAGCAACAAGGACAAGCAAGCGCCCGTGCCAGGCCCAGCCAGCCGGTTCAAGATTTTATGCCGCAAGCCCAGACGCTTCTGGCGCGCGGGCGGCATCAGTCGCGGCCGCTCGGAAAATGCTCCGGGCACCTGCAAAGTACCAGCATAGGCCAAGGCCGCAGGGCTTGCGCCAAGCCCAGCTAGCCTCAACGATCGCAGGAGGCGTCCTCGACCATCCATCGAACAAGCTCACCGAATTGAAGGCCCGCGAAGGCCGCGAGTTCCGGCACAAGCGAAGTCTCGGTCATCCCAGGCTGGGTATTGACTTCCAAAACCACGAGCTCCCCCGTTCCGCCGGGCGAGTCGTCATACCGGAAATCAGTCCGGCTCACGCCACGACAGCCGAGCGTCTTATGCGCCACGAAGGCCAACTGTTGAACATTTTGGTAAATATTTCCTTTAAGATTTGCCGGAAGGACGTGAATGGAGCCTCCTTTGGTGTATTTTGCATTATAGTCGTACCAGCCCCCGTCCGCCGCGCGTATCTCTATGACATCGTAAGCCTTTTCACCGATCACGGCGCAGGTGAGCTCGCGTCCGGCGACGAAGCGTTCGACCAGGACCTCGCCGCCACAAGGCCAATCTTTATTGGTTAATTCTTGCGGGGGAGCATTTGCACCCTCGCGGACGATCAGGACACCAACGGAAGATCCTTCATCCACGGGCTTAATGACGTAAGGGGGCGGCAAAACATGGCTTTTGGCCGCTACGGAACGATCGACCGTCACCCCTTCGGCAACCGGAATCCCGGCGGCGCGAAACAGATCCTTGGCCCGGTCTTTCCGCATGGCGAGCGCTGAGGCAAGCACGCCCGAATGGGTATAGGGAATGCGCAGCATCTCCAAAATGCCCTGCATAATGCCGTCCTCGCCGTACCGCCCATGCAGCGCGTTAAAGGCGACGTCGGGTTTGAGTTTTGCAAGCGTCTCGGCGATGCTGCGATCGACATCGAGCTTTGTGACAACAAAGCCTTCGGCTTCGAGGGCCTTCGCGCAGGCCTCGCCCGAGCACAGCGATACCTCGCGCTCCGCCGAGAGACCGCCCATGAGAACGGCGACATGCTTGGTCATGATAACTAACCCATCAGTTTGGTAAGGTTTTCGGCGCCAATCGGACAAAAGTGTTTCACGTGAAACGTTTTGGTACGATTGACGGCCAGGGCGAAATGACACGCGCAAGGCGCGGCGAGATATGAAGCCGGGATTTGGGGCAAGCGCAAGATTGCTGTAGAATTTAAAAGTACACCCAGGCAATTTTTGGCCTGTTAAAGATCGAGTTCCGATTGAGTTTCGGTTTTTTCGCGCTTGGCCTTTTTGAAGACGGATGTGACTCTCATCCGCGATGTGCTCGCGCGGATCGGCGAGATTGTCACCATAAAAGAGCGTGTTGCGAGCGGGGTTTTTAGCATCTGGCCAAATCCGCTATGGCATTCCCACCCGCAAAATTTCCCATTCGAGCGAGACCCCGCTTGTTTCCTTGACGCGGGCGCGGACGAGTTCGCCCAGGCTTTCGAGATCGGCGGCGGTGGCCTTGCCCCGATTGATCAGAAAATTGCAATGAAGTTCTGAGACTTGTGCATCGCCGACGGCAAGCCCGCGGCAGCCGGCCTTGTCGATCAATTCCCACGCCTTCTGGCCTGGCGGGTTTTTGAAGGTCGAGCCGCCGGTGCGCGTGTTGACGGGCTGCGTTTCCGAACGCGCTTTCGTGATCTCCGCCATCTCAGCCAAGATTGTTTGCGGATTGCCGACGGTGCCGGAAAACACTGCATGGGTAAAAATCACCTCCGGCGCCACAGCGCAATGACGGTAGGTAAAACCCATGTCCGCATTGGCAAGCTCAACGATATTGCCTTTACGGTCAACCCCACGGCAGGAGACGAGCACATCTTTGGTTTCGGCACCATAGGCCCCGGCGTTCATCCGGAGCGCGCCGCCAACCGAACCCGGTATGCCGCGAAAAAACGAAAGGCCAGCAATGCTTGCCTGAGCGGCGGCGGAAGCAAGTTTCACATCCGGCACGGCCGCGCCCGCGCGCAAGGTTAGAGCCTCGATTTCAATGCCCTGGAACGCCTTGCCGAGACGGATCACGACACCTTCGACACCGCCATCGCGCAGCAGAATGTTGGAACCAGAGCCAAGCACCAGAACCGGAATCGCGGGATCGAGATTACCTAGAAAATACGCAAGATCGCTCTCGCTCGAAGGCTCGAAGAGGACTTGCGTGGGGCCTCCCGTCCGGAACCAGGACAGATGCGCGATCGGCGCGTTGGCCATGAGCGGCCCGCGCAGATCTGGCATGCAAGCACGAAGTTCTGAGGTGATGCTGGGGAAGATCGCGGGACGGCCCTTATTCTGCGGCGCCAGCATGAATGTCTTCCGCCGCGAGCTGGCCCGGTAGCGCATGCGCCCATTGGGTGATATTGCCCGCGCCAAGGAACACGACGTAATCGCCGGGCTTGGCAAGCGAGCGGATGAGCGGGGCCAAATCCTCCGGCCGTTTGAGGCCAAGCACATGAGGATGGCCACGCTTCTTCAAGGCGGCGACGAGGGAATCGCGATCGGCGCCCGCGATCGGTGCTTCGCCGGCCGGATAAACATCGGCGACGATCACCGTATCGGCATCGTCGAACGCGCCGGTAAAGCCGTCGAAGAGCGAATGAAGACGCGTGTAACGATGCGGCTGCACGACGGCGATGACATGGGCTGGCGTTGACGCGCGGGCGGCGCGCAGGACGGCCGCGATTTCGACCGGATGATGGCCGTAATCGTCGAAAATGGCGGCGCCATTCCAATCGCCGGTGCGGGTGAACCGCCGCTTGACGCCGCCGAACTCCGCGAGCGCTTTCCGGATTGTCTCCGCGCTCATGCCAAGCCGGTGCGCGACGGCGATCGCGGCGGTCGCGTTCAATGCGTTATGGTGGCCTGGCATTGGCATGACAATTTTTTCAAGCGCGGTCTCGGCGCCCGTTTCGCGGTCACGAATGATCACGGTGAATCGCGAGACGCCATTGCTAAGATCGACGCCGGCAAGCCTGACGTCGGCCTGCGGATCCTCCCCATAGGTGATCACCCGCCGGTCCTCGATTTTTCCGGCAAGCTCGCGGACCGTGGGGTGGTCGAGACACATGACCGCGAAGCCATAAAAGGGGATATTTTCGACAAAAGCGCGGAAGGCTGCCTTGATCGCCTCGAAAGTCCCGAAATGATCGAGATGTTCTGGATCGATATTGGTGACGATCGCGATTTCGGCGGGAAGTTTGAGGAAAGTGCCATCGCTTTCGTCGGCTTCGACAACCATCCAATCGCCGCTGCCGAGCCGCGCATTGGTTCCATACGCGTTGATGATCCCGCCGTTGATGACGGTCGGATCGAATTTGCCCGCTTCGAGCAGCGTCGCGACAAGGGATGTCGTGGTCGTCTTGCCATGCGTCCCGGCGATGGCGACGCAATGCTTCAATCGCATGAGCTCGGCGAGCATTTCCGCGCGGCGAACGATGGGCAGGCGCTTTTGCCGCGCGGCGATGAGTTCCGGGTTATCGCGCTTGATCGCGGTCGAGACCACGACGACTTCCGCCGCGCCGAGATGCTTGGCGTCATGGCCGATATGAACCAAAGCGCCCTTGCCCCGCAACCGCAAGACATTGGCGCTCTCGGAAGCGTCCGAGCCTTGGACCCTGTAGCCAAGATTGAGGAGAACCTCGGCGATGCCGGACATGCCTATGCCGCCAATTCCTATGAAATGGATGGGGCCGAGTTTATCCGGCAACCTCATGAATTCTATCCTTATTCGCTACGAGACCCTGCACCAGACCAGCGAGCCGCTCAGCCGCATCGGTGATGCCCGTCTGCTTCGCCGCAGCGGCGCGGCGCGCGAGGGAGGCGATATCGCCCTGCGCTTCCAGAAGAGAAGTCACCAGCCATTGCGGCGAAAATACGCCCTGCGCGACCACAATCGCGGCGCCGGTCGCCGCGAATTGTTCCGCATTAGCTGCCTGATCCTGATCAATCGCGCCTGGGAGCGGCACAAGAATGGCGGGGCGCCCGATGACCGCGAGCTCGGACACGGTCGAGGCGCCGGCACGGGAGATGACGAGATGGGCCTGTGCGATCCGCATCGGCAGATCGGCAAAGAAAGACTGGATTTCGGCATCGACGCCAAGGTGTTTGTAGGTTTCGCGCACCCTTTCCTCGTCCTCGGGGCGCGCCTGCTGCGTGATTTGGAGCTTTTGCCGTGCAGCCGCAGGCATAAGTTCGATCGCGGCGGGCACGATGTCCGAAAAAATCCGGGCACCCTGCGAGCCGCCGGTTACGAGGATCCGCAGCTTTCCGTCAGAATAGTCAGGGAAAGCAGTCCGCGCGGCCTCGATCACCATCGGGCGAACCGGATTTCCGGTGAGATGCGTCTTAGCAGCCATATTATCGGGGATTCCGCCAAGCATCTCGAAACCCTTGGCGATTGCCTCGGCCCTGTCGGCGAGGAACCGGTTGGCGCGGCCGATGACGGCGTTGCCTTCATGCAGAATAACCGGCACGCCGAGCCGGGACGCCGCCAGCACGGGCGGAACCGTCGGATAGCCGCCAAAGCCAATCACCGCGCGCGGACGAATTTGTTTAAAGAGCTGCCGCGCGGCCCGGGTCGACCGGATTATCGTGACGATCGCCCGGACGCGCCGCACAAGCGAGCCCCCGCTCGGGGTCGCGGCGGCCAGTTTGTGAACGGCATAGGCGGGAAAATCGCCGCCATATTGCGCCGCCCGCTCGTCCGTGACGAGATGCACCGTAAAGCCGCGCGCGGCGAGAGCATGGCTCAAGGCCGCCGCCGGAAATAAATGGCCGCCGGTGCCCCCCGCCACGACGACTACGGGGCCTTGTCCGCTCATGCGAAAGCTTCCGCCCTTGCGTTCGCAAGGATTGCCTCACCCGGCCGTTTGCGTAGGACCGCGATCAAAAACCCGATCGCAAGCGCCAGCGAAATAAGCGATGAGCCACCGTAGGAAATAAAGGGCAAGGTCATCCCCTTTGCCGGTATGAGATGAAGATTAACGGCCATGTTGATGACGCTTTGGATGCCGAATAGCATCACCAAACCGGCCGCCGCGAAACGGCAAAAAGGGTCCTCGTTGCGTGCCGCCATGGACAAGCCGCGCAACACGATGAAGGCGAAGATTGACGCGATCAAAAGGCAGGCGAGAACGCCGAACTCTTCGCTCGTCACCGCGAAAATGAAATCCGTATGGGCATCGGGAAGAATGCGCTTGACGGTCCCTTCTCCCGGTCCCTTGCCGAACCAGCCGCCGGACAGGAAGCAATCGAGCGCCGTGTCCACCTGAAACGTATCGACCATGCCGCCACCAGCGCCAGGATCGATGAATTTGAGGACGCGGGCGCGCACATGCGGCACGAGTTTATAGGCAAGCAACGCGGCTCCCACACCCGCGCCGCCTAGGCCCGCAACCCATAGCCAATGCAGCCCGGCCATGAAGAACAGCGCCATCCAAACCAGCGAGACCAGCATCGTCTGACCGAAATCCGGCTGCAGAATCAAAGGGACAATGGTCACCAGCAACAACAGCAGGGCGAGAAGGTTGGCTGGAACGTCGCGCCGCTTACCGGCCTCAGAAAAGGCCCATGCCACGAGAATGACGAAGGCCGGTTTCAGAAACTCCGAAGGCTGTATGCCGAAGATCCAGCGCCGCGATCCCTTGATTTCATGACCGTAGAGGAGTGCCACGAAGATCAGGGCAATCGACACCAGAAACACAACAAGCGCGACCCGGCGTACTTGCCGCGGGGAAAGAAAAGAAGCGGCGATTAAAACCACGACCGAGGGGATCAGATACAGGACTTGACGATGCACGAAGTGAAAGGACGAAAGGCCAAGCCGCTCCGCGACCGGCGGGCTTCCAGCCATCGTCAGCACAAGTCCGAGCACCATCAGCGCGCCGACCGCCGCGAGGATCCAGCGGTCGATCGTCCACCACCAAGACGCCAGGGCCGAGCGTTCCGCGCGCGATACCATTGTTGCCTCCTCAGCTCACGTCTTTATCTGCGAGCAAAGCCTTGACGAGCTCGCGAAAGCGATCGCCACGTTTTTCGAAATCGGGGAATTGATCGAAAGACGCGCAGGCTGGCGAAAGCAGTACGACAGGTTCCGCGAGCCCGCTCGCTTCTGCGTCGCGCGCAGCGGCCGGAACCGCACTTTCGAGTGAGCCACAGCTTTCATAAGGAAAGGCGTTTCCAATTGTCCGCGCGAAAAGCTCGCTCGCCTCGCCAATCAGATAAGCCTTGACCACTTTGCCAAACAAAGGCCGCAGCGGTTCGATGCCGCCCTCTTTCGCCCTGCCGCCGATAATCCAAAACACCCTGTCGAAGGATAGCAGCGCCTTTTCGGCGGCATCGGCGTTGGTCGCTTTAGAATCGTTGACGAAAAGAACCTTCCCTTTCCGTCCAACCTCCTCAAGACGATGCGGCAGCCCGGGAAAACTCCGCAGGCCTTTCGCAACGCGTTCGAGATCAAGTCCGAGCGGCCCAAGCGCCGCGACGGCGGCGGCGGCATTCTGACCATTGTGTTTGCCCCGCAGCGAGGCAATTCCGGAAAGATCGGCAACCGGCGTCGCACGGCCCGAGACCAAACGCAGGAGACGTGGACCATCGAGAACGATCGCCTCGTCTTCGACAGCGGTCGTGGTCACGGAAACACGGATCGTCGGTTTGCCTGCTTTGATTGCTTCGTCAGCGATGGCGCGTGAGATGTCATCGTCGATGCCGATAACCGCGAGATCGGCCTTTGCCACCAGCCTTGCCTTGATCGCGGCGTAATTCTCCATCGTGCCATGACGGTCCAGATGATCCGGCGTCACGTTCAAAAGCACGCCGGCGGATGGATTAAGCGAAGGGGCAAGATCGATTTGAAAAGAGGAGCATTCGACGACATGAACGCGCTCTTGCGCCGGCGGCGCCAATGCAAGGACCGGTGTGCCGATGTTGCCGCCAACTTCGACCGCAAAACCAAAGTTTCGGAAAAGATGCGCGGCGAGCGCCGTCGTCGTAGATTTTCCGTTCGTTCCTGTAATCGCCACGAAGGGTGAGGCCGGCGCGATTTTTTGCCGCTCGCGGCAAAACAATTCTATGTCGCCGATAATTTCGACCCCAGCCTGCCGCGCTTTCAGAACGGTCCAATGCGGTGCCGGATGCGTTAACGGAACACCAGGAGAAAGGACGAGAGCATCAAAATTCCGCCAGTCGGCAGTCGCAAGATTTTCGATCCTGAGACCCGCCGCGCGGGCCTTCTCGCGCGCGTGCTCATTGTCGTCCCAGACCGATACGCGAGCACCGCCGGCCACAAGCGCCTGCGCGGTGACAAACCCCGAGCCGCCCAGTCCAAATACGGCGGCATGCTTGCCTTCGAAGCAAGTGACAGGCGTCATCGTCACCTCAATTTCAAGGTCGAGAGGCCAATCAGCGCAAGGACGAAAGCAATGATCCAAAAGCGGACCACGACTTGCGGTTCGGACCAGCCGAGCTGTTCGAAATGGTGGTGGATCGGCGCCATCTTGAAGACGCGCTTGCCGGTGAGTTTGAACGACGCCACCTGGACAATGACCGACAGGGTCTCGACGACGAAGAGACCGCCGACGATGGCAAGCACAATCTCATGTTTGACGGCGACAGCGATGGTGCCAAGCGCCCCTCCAAGCGCGAGCGATCCCGTATCGCCCATGAAGATCTGCGCGGGCGGCGCGTTGAACCAAAGAAAGCCCAAGCCGGCACCAATCAAGGCGCCGCAGACGACAGCGAGCTCCCCCGAGCCGGGAACAAAGTTAATCCCGAGATACGTCGAAAATATCGCATTACCGGCGAGATAAGCGATTATCCCGAAAGTCGCCGCCGCGATCATCACGGGCACGATCGCGAGGCCGTCGAGGCCATCCGTGAGATTGACCGCGTTGCCGGCGGAAACGATCACGAATGCTCCGAAGGCAAGAAAGAAAATGCCGAGGTCAATGACAAAACCATTGATCGCCGGCAAGGCCAGGGCAGTCGTGTGCGGCGGCCCGAGTCTCATCATCGCGTAGCAGGCGATGGCGGCGATAGTCACTTCCGAGGCGAGCCGCCGCCTACCTGAAAAGCCTTTGTGGGTCTGTTTCGTTACCTTCAATAAATCATCATAGAAACCTATCGCGCCGAAACCGGTCATGACCAAAAGCACGATCCAAACATAATGATTGCGCAAATCTGCCCAGAGCACGGTCGAGACAATGAGACCGGACAAAATCATCAGCCCCCCCATCGTCGGCGTTCCAGTCTTCATCAGGACATGCGACTGCGGTCCGTCGTCGCGAATTGGCTGCCCCTTGCCTTGTTTCAGACGGAGGGCGGCAATGATTCTTGGGCCAAAAAAGAACACGAAGAAAAGCGCTGTCGCGGTGGCGCCCCCGGTCCGGAAGGTGATATAGCGAAACAGATTAAGCGGCTCAAAAATATTTGAGTATTGAGACAGCCACTTCAACATTTCACGGCCCCTGCCAAATTGTCCGTAGCCGCGCGTTGCTTGAGAGCATCGACGATCGCGCTCATCCGGCTGGCGTTCGATCCCTTGACGATCACCATGTCGCCGCTTTGGACCACCGCCCCAACGATCGGCACAAGATCGCTTGCGCGGTCGCGCCACGCCCCCTGCAATTGGCCCGGCAAAGCCTCGAAGAGATGCTTCGTCAAGGGACCGGCGGCGAAGACAAGATCGATATGATTGGCCGCGACATCGCGGGCAAGTTCGGCGTGCATCGCGGCGCCATCACGACCAAGTTCAAGCATATCGCCGAGGATTGCTATACGGCGTCCTTTATCCCGCAAAGGAAGGGCTCCCACTAATGCAAGCGCCGCGCGCATGGACGCCGGATTGGCATTGTAGCTCTCGTCGATGAGTGTATACGGACCGCCTTCGGCGGGCAAAAGCAGCCGCTCGCCCCGCCCTGGCTGCGGCGAGGAAAATGCGAGCGTGCCCGCGGCGACCTCAAGATCGACACCAAAAGCTTTCGCCGCAAGGAGTACCGCGAGCGCGTTCATCGCAAAATGGCGGCCTGGCACGCCGAGACGATAGCTGAGAGGCTGGCCGCAGATTTCCGCCTCAACCACGGAATGATCGGTGCCAACATTCACGCTGATCAGCCTCGCGTCGGCCTTCTCGTGTTCGCCAAAGCTCGCGACATGTCCGGCGGGCGACAGCTTGGCATACGCCAAGAGGCGCTCATATTGGGGTAGGTCGCGATTGAGAATGGCAACGCCGCCGGGCACGAGACCGGAAAAAATTTCCGCCTTGGCGTCGGCGATCTCGTCGATATTTTCGAAAAATTCGAGATGGACCGGTGCAATCGTCGTAATGATCGCGACATGCGGACGCACCATCGCCGTCAGAGGCGTGATTTCACCTTTGTGGTTCATGCCGATTTCAAAAATTCCGAACCTTGTATGCTTCGGCATGCGCGCCAAGGAGAGTGGAACACCCCAGTGATTATTGTAGGACGCGGCCGACGCGTGAGAAGTCCCGGCTTGGGTGAGCACGAGACGCAAAGCTTCCTTCGTCGACGTCTTGCCGACCGACCCGGTCACCGCGGCGATGCGGGCGCCCGACCTCGCCCGCGCGGCCGCGCCAAGACGTTCAAGCGCGGCAAGAACGTCCGTTACGACATAGAGCGGACCGAGCGGTCGAAGCGCATCGGCATGGGCTTCATCGACCACCGCCGCAATGGCACCTTTTTCGAAGGCGGCGCCGACATAATCATGGCCGTCCGAATTGAATCCTTTGATGGCGAAAAATAGCTCGCCTTCCCTCAAGGTGCGGGTGTCTATAGAAATTCCGGTGACGCCGCCGCGTGGAAGGCGGCCGCAGACACGAGCCGCGAGCGGGTCGATGAGACCAAGGCTCGTCCACAGAAAATCGCTTTCGGCGCCAATGCTCATTCGGATGCTTCATTCAATATCGCGCGTGCACAGCCAGAGTCGGAAAAAGGCAGCGTCTTTTCGCCGACGGTCTGGCCGGTTTCATGTCCCTTGCCCGCAATGAGGAGACCATCGTCCGGGGCAAGCATCGCAATCGCCCGCGCGATCGCCAAAGCCCTGTCGCCGATCTCCTCGACATTTTCCGACCCCGCCGCGCCGCGCAGTATGGCCTGGCGGATCGAGGCTGGATCCTCCGAGCGGGGATTGTCGTCGGTAACGATGACGTGGTCCGCCAGGCGGGCCGCTATTTCCCCCATGATCGGCCTTTTGCCGGTATCACGGTCGCCACCACAGCCAAAGACCACGATGAGCCGGCCAGCCACAAAAGGCCGCAGTGCCTTGAGCGCCTTATCGAGCGCGTCCGGCTTATGCGCATAATCGACAAGGACCGGCGCACCATTCCTCCGGCCGACGAGTTGGAGACGGCCAGGCGCGCCTTCTAGCTTTTCGAGCGCCGGAAAGACCGCCTCGGCCGGGCTTCCCGCCGCAATGCAAAGAGCCGCGGCAACAAGCGCGTTCGAGGCCTGAAATGCACCGGCGAGAGGAAGAAGGAGCGAGAAACTCTTGCCCGCATAGGCAATTCTCATTCGTGTTGAAAAATTCTCCGCCTTTGCTTCGAGGAGACGCAGGCTCGCGCCCTTGAAGCCGGTCGAGAGGACGCAAAGGCCGCGCCTTTCGCAAGCCGCGATGACCTTTTCCGCGACATCGCTATCGGCATCGACAATAGCGGCCTGGCCACGCTCGAGCAGCCGGTCGAACAGCTCAAGTTTGGCGGCGAGATAGTCGTCAAGCGTTGCATGATAGTCGAGGTGGTCTCGCGAAAGATTGGTAAAGGCTGCCGCAGTGAGGCGAACACCGTCGAGCCGGCGTTGCAGTATGCCGTGCGAGGACGCCTCCAAGGCGAGATGGGTGACGCCGCCGCGCGCCAGTCCGTCCAGGGTTTTGTGCAAGCTTACCGGATCCGGCGTGGTCAGAGAGCCAGCGACCGGCCCCGAAGGCGCGACGACGCCGAGCGTTCCAAGTGAGGCGGCTTTGGCACCTAGCGCGGTCCAAATCTGCCGCACGAAATCGGTGACGGATGTCTTGCCGCTCGTTCCGGTGACCGCAACGATTGTTTCGGGCTGGCGCGGGTATAAGCGCGCGGCCGCTTGCGCCAAAGCGAGCCGCACGTCCTTTGTTTTGACAAAAGTGGCGGTTCCGATAGGGCTGTCCGGAGCGCGCTCGGCGACGATGGCGACAGCACCGCGCTGAACTGCTTGCGGCACAAAGACCAACCCATCCGTTTTTGTTCCCGGCACCGCGAAAAAAACCATGTCCGCCGTCACCCCGCGGCTGTCGGCGCTGAGGCCTTTGATCTCGCGCGCGGCGAGAGCGTCCGGGAGATCCGCCTGTGGGAACAATTCGGCAAGGCGCATCAATGCTCGCCTCCGCCTTTTGCCGGCTGATTCGCCTCCGCATAGCCAAGTTTCGCGAGGAGTGGAAACGGTTGCGTTGGTAAATCGGGGCGCGGGGGAAGCCCAAGCAAGGGTCCTGTCCGTTCGATGATCTTGCCGGCAACCGAACCCGCATTATAGGCGGCGGTGTGATAGCCGCCGGTCTCGGGCAAACCTTGCGGCTCGTCCAAAAGGGTCAGAAAAAGGTATTTGGGTTTATCAGACGGAAGAATCGCCATGAATGTCGTGAAGACCTTATCCTTCGAATAATGGCCGTGGATGATCTTATCTGCGGTCCCCGTCTTACCACCAACGAAATAGCCTTGGATATTGGCTATTTTGGCGGTGCCGATTTCGGCATTGAGCCGCATCAAATAACGCAGGGACTCCGACGTTTCCGGCTTGATAACGCGCGGCGCATCCTTTTTCGCATCCTCCTCGTCCCTCTTCAAGAAGGTTGGAGTAACGAGAAATCCGCCATTCGCCAGAGCGCCGACGGCCATCATGGCCTGCAAGGGAGCAACATTAAGGCCCTGCCCGAAGGCAATCGTCATCGTATTCAGTTCACCCCAATTTTTGGGCACAAGCGGCTCGGCGGACTCCGGCAGCTCAGTGCGCAGACGGCTAAGCTGCCCCATTTTGTACAAGAATGCCTTATGCGCCTCGACTCCAGCCATCAATGCCATGCGGGCGGCGCCGATGTTGGATGAATACGTGAAAACTTCGGGCACGCTCAACATCCGGTGCGTCGCATGGAAATCGTGAATGGTGAAATGGCCATAGCGTAAGCTCTCGCGGGCGTCGATCCGCGAACGCAAGTTGACTTTGCCCAAATCGAGGGCCATCGCAACGGAAATGGCCTTGAAGGTTGAACCCATTTCATAGACGCCGACGGACAACCGGTTGATATAGTCAAGGTCGCGCGGATCGGGTGGCGTGTTCGGATCAAAATCGGGCAAGGACGCCATCGCAACGACTTCGCCGGTATTCACGTCGAGAATTGCCGCCGCGCCCGCTTTAGCCTTGAACTTGACGATGCTTTTGGCAAGCTCGTCACGGACCGCATAAGTCACCTTGAGATCGAGTGAGGTCGTGATCGGCGTCAGATTCTCCGGCGTCAGATTGAAGCCTGCACCATGCAATTCCGCCAGTCCCTGGCCATCGATATATTTTTCAAGTCCCGACATGCCGATGCCATCAAGGCTGGCAAAGCCAAGAACATGCGCGGCAACCGGGCCGTTTGGGTAGACCCGCTTGTTCTCGGCAAGAAAACCGACACCCGGCAAGCCGAGCCGGTAGACTTCCTGCTGCTGTTTCGGGGTAATCGCGCGCTTGACCCAAACGAAGCCTTTGCGGGAGCCGAGGCGCTCCCGCAGTTCACGCGCGTCGACGTCTGGAAGCACGGCGGTCAGAAGTTCGACCGCTTCGTCCTTATCGATGATTCGCCGGGGCTCTGCGAAAACAGACATCACCTTGACGTCAGTCGCTAGAATCTCACCATTGCGATCGAGAATATCGGGTCGTGCGGCGGCAACGGCATCGGCGGCCGCACGTTTGATGCTTTGAGGCGGGTCCGGGCGTAGACCGAAATCTATGAGCTTGGCCGCGATGATCCCATAGACCGCAAGGAATACCCATGCCGCGAGCCTAATTCGGATCGCGCTCTTGTCAGGCTTCGCCGAAAAAATGCCGGTTAGGGTTTTAATGACGCGGACGCGGCTGCCGGCGTGCCTGACAGGCACATCGGTTGCCTTATCCTCGAAACCCGCATCGAATCGGTCACTCATTGTTTCGCGGCCGTTATCTGGCTGACGTAGAGGACGCGGCGGGATCAATGATGCTGCCATTGCCAGGGGTATTTGTCGGCACCCCTAATCCAAGCGCCTCAAGCTTGCGTCCTATCGCATCGACCCTCGGTGCCTTGCCTGGCAAGGAATCCGCCCTGACGATCTGATTCAAAGCAACCGCTTGCAGATCGAGGAACTTGTCGGCGAGTGCCTGAATGCGCTCCGGGCGCGTCAAATGCGCCCATTCGGCGCGCAACATGCCGATTGTGTCCTCTTCCCGTTTGATCTCATGCTGAAGCTTCACGATCGTCTCGGCGTGAAAAATCGTGTCATATTTAATTGTATAGGCATAGATCGCGGACCCTATAAGCGCCGCGATCGCCAAAATATTGAGAATCCTTACCATTTCAGTGGCCCCCCGGATGGTCTTGAGGAAGCTTCGCGAGAGCCATCAAGCGAGCATCGAGACCGCGAGGCAAGGCTTTCGTGCGCACGCCATGACGAAGCTTGGCCGATCGCGCGCGTGGATTGGCGTCAATCTCACTGGGCGATGGCGTTACTGGCTGTTTGCCATTTAAAAGGAAGGTTGGCTCTGGTGGTTCGATCTCGTGAGGAAGCCGCCGGGAAGGCGTTCTGCCGCGTCCGGAACGCTCGGCGAAAAACTGTTTGACGATGCGATCCTCAAGAGAATGAAACGTCACCACCGCAAGCCGGCCCCC
Organism: Methylocapsa sp.; assembly: GCA_003162995.1. Lineage (GTDB taxonomy): Bacteria > Pseudomonadota > Alphaproteobacteria > Rhizobiales > Beijerinckiaceae > Methylocapsa. Next base: position 27,918 of record PLUZ01000258.1, read on the forward strand.
CTGCTTTAGGATCGCTTCAGCCGCCACAAGCGCATGGACCAATTCGGCAAGTTCATCATTGACGGCGATGCGTAGCGCTTGGAATACGCGCGTCGCCGGATGCACTTCGTTTGGCCGGCCGGGCGCGACACGGGCGATCAGTGACGCGAGTGCAGCAGTCGATGTGAAGGGTGCCTTGGCGCGGTCCATGACAATCGCATGCGCAATCCGGCGGGATGCCCGTTCCTCACCAAAATAATAAAAGATATTGGCCAGGGTTGTTTCCCCGGCCGCATTGACAAGATCGGCGGCGCTCGTTCCCTCGCAGTCCATGCGCATGTCGAGCGGACCGTCGCCGCGGAAGGAAAAGCCGCGCCCGGCATCATCGATTTGCATCGATGATATGCCAATGTCGAGAACCACGCCGTCGAAATCGGAGAGCCCGCGCTCCCGCGCCACCTGGTCGAGCCTGCCAAATCGCTCCTTGACAAGACAAAGCCGCCCCTGCGCTTCGTTCACGAGCGAGGCCCCCCCGGCAATCGCGATAGGGTCGCGATCGAGAGCGAGAACTCTGAGCTGGGGCATGGCGAGCAGTGTGCGCGAATAGCCGCCCGCGCCAAAAGTGGCGTCAAGGTAAAGCCCGCCCTCGCGCGGGGCGAGCGCGGCGATGACTTCATCACGAAGCACGGGAACGTGCCGGGCCGGTCCGCCAGCGGCGAGAAATGCCTCATCGCCGCAGCCCGGAGTCATTCCCGTGCTCCATGTTGTCGTGGCGGCGGCATCTCCGGCGCCACGGGTCTGGAACTGAGGAGTTTTTTGTAGTCACGCAGCTTGCGGGTGGCCTCCGGTAACTGCGCAAAAAAACGTCCTGGTTCCCAGATTTGAAATCTAAATCCAAGCCCGACGAAAGTAACTTCCGTGGTAATTTTCGCGTGGGCCTTGGTACTTTCACTGAGGATCACTCGCCCCTCCGTGTCGATCTTCAGATTCTCGCTGGTCCCGAGGAGAACCGTCGAGAACATGGTGTACTCGTCCGAATAGGGAGAAAAGTGACCAAGAAGGTCATGAATTTTGTGCCGCAGGGCATTCCCCCCGCAATCCATGACATTATCCGCATCGAGCGAAGGATGGACGTAGAGACCTTCGTATCCGTCTCGCGCGAGAACCGCCCGAAAGGGAGCCGGAATTGAGACCCGGCCCTTGGCATCGAGCCTGCTGGTGTAATTTCCGACAAATTCATCCACTCCCAACCCCACCCGTGCGGGTTTCCCGCGGGTTCGGCCGTGCAGGCCGCTCGCGCACCGCGACAGGCCGCCCGGCGTCGAAATCTCAGCGCGAGAGAGTTTGGGATAACATGGGAATATATGGGCGTCAATGGAATTGCAGAGCCAACCTCCACCAAATCCGGGAAAAATGAGGCTGGTGCCGGCAACAAAGCCATTTTGGCGTTATGTGCTCCTGGGATATCTCTGATTGGGATGCTTGCGTTCGGGACCGCCGGGTTTGAGACAACCGGGCTGCGTTATGGATGGCGGGTCGCTCGCCGGAAAACTATCGGCAAGCGCGCGGTCGAGCTCCATTTGCCGGTCCCCGTTAAGGTTTTCTCGATCTCGATTTTCGTACTTCTTGGTTTTGGTTATAACCTTTGCTGTCGCGGTCATGGTTTTGCTCTTTCGAGGCGCTGGGCCGATGGGAACGAGCGCGGTTGTCACCTGTTCCATCGCCGTGACGGGTTGGCGTGTTTGGCTCCTTGTCCTGGACATATGTCATTCGGCGAGAATGCGCGCCGGCGGGAAGACAACCTCGACCAAAGTGCCCTCATGCTCCTTGCTCTTGATCGTAAGGGATGCATGATTGGCCTCGACCAAGGCTTTGGTCAACGGCAGGCCCAATCCCGTGCCGCTCGAACGCCTCGGCGTGGCAAGCCGCCGGAAGGGCTCGAAGGCGATGCCGATATCGGCCTCAGACATGCCTGCCCCGGTATCGCGAATGCGAATAACGGCGCTTCCCGCGTCAGCGAGGGCCGTGGCGACAATGACATGGCCGCCCGGCTGATTGAACTTCACCGCATTTGACAAGAGGTTCAAGACGATCTGGCGTAGCGAGCGTTCGTCAGCGAGAAGGTTTGGCAACGCGGGCGACAATGAGAGCCTAATCGCGACCCGCTCCTGACTCGCCTGCGGCTGCATGATCGAGACACACTCTGAGACAATGCGATTGGCATCGATCGATGCAAACTCGAAGTCCATCTTGCCCGCCTCGATTTTGGAAAGATCGAGAAGATCGTTGACGAGACTCATGACGAGCGCGCCCGAGGCGTGGATGTCCTTAAGATAATCCTTGTAGCGCTGATTGCCGACCGGACCGAAACGCTCGTCCATCATAACTTCAGCAAAGCCCAGGATCGCATTGAGCGGCGTCCGGATTTCGTGACTGACCCTCGCGAGAAAATCCGATTTCAACGCGCTTGCCCGCTCAGCTTCCTTGCGTGCCCCCTCAAGCTCACGCTCAACCTTTTTCCAATGCGTAAGATCACGCAAAATTGCGCAAAAGCGGACCTCCGGTTGTTCGCCCTCGCCGGACGCGCCGCCTATACGGCTAAGTGTCATGAAGACTGGAATAGTCCCGCCTTGCCGGGCGAGGCCTACGACCTCGCGACCCTGATTGAGCAGACTGAAGCCGCCATCCGATTTCAATCCTTCGAAATAATCCGTTACGAGCGCCCTGCTTTCCGGCGCTATCAAATTGATGAAAGGCTTACCCGCGACCTCGTTTTGATCGTAACCGAAAAGAGCCTCGCCTGATCGGTTCAAGGTAAGGATCAGACCCTGCCTATCGAGCACCGCGACGCCGTCCGTCGCTGTATCCAAAATGGCGCTCAGCTCGCGATACTCGCTTTTTTGGCGGCGCAGCTCCATTTCGAGGTTCGCACCGCCGCTCGTGCCGCTGGGCCGCGATTGGATGAGCGCATCCCGCCGCTGTTCGAGCTCGATCGGTTCGTCCATTTGACCGGCTGCATCTGTTCCGGCCCGGCCCGCCTGGCGGGCATGCGTCTCAAGGGAATGTGCCTGTTCATGGAGATCGCTGACATCGAGCACTGCCCCCGCAAACAGTGGCGGCGCTCCTTCAGCGCCGACACGGCGGCAAAGAAATGTGATAGTTTTGGTTGACGGGCCGATTCGGAAACGCAGTCTTTCGGTGAGGGGCGTTGCATCGAGAACCAAAGTCGCGGCAAAATCGGCAAGCCTTAGCGAGCGGCCTCTTCTTCCCAAGGAAAGAAATCGGGAAAGACCGTCGAGATTTTTTACGCCGAATAAATGCAGCAAGCTAACGCTGGCGAGAACTAGACTGTCTGGTTGCGCCGCATTTTTGCCGCCCATCGCGACAATTGGCATATGGGAGGCAAGCCCGGAAGGCAGGATACCCAAAATATCCGCTATCTCGCGCTCTGTTAGGCCTGGTGCGCAGCAAAATCCAATTGTGCCGTCTTGCGCTTTCTCCGCCATCATGGATCACCTTCCCGAAATCCTAGCGGTGCCAGGCCCGAAGGCTATTGGCCAAATCTTATTTTAGGTAATATAATTGATTTATTCCTAATTTTTATAGTTTCGCCAAGGCAACACGGTTGTTACGATTTTCGGCCGCGAGACATCTTTCAAAGCCTTGCAATCACGGATCGATCCTTTTACGGTCCGGCGCTCTCCGGCATGCCGCCATAGCTCAGTTGGTTAGAGCGCTAGATTGTGGATCTAGAGGTCCCCCGTTCGAGCCGGGGTGGCGGTACCAATTCCCCCTATACAACAGGGCGGCTTAGGGCTGGAAGCTGTCGCGGGCAGAATCGACGAGACCGAGATTCGTGATCACGATCCAGCCGGTGCCACGCCTCTCGATAGATTTCACCGTTCCTGCACCGGGAATGGTTTCTCCTGGCGTAACCTCGATCGAGCCACGCGGACTTTCCACGAGAGCAATGCCATCGTAAACGTCACGGACGACCCAATTCGTGATCAATTGCGGATTTCGTTGACCGTTCGTTGCGTTANNTTGCGGATTTCGCTGACCGTTCGTTGCATCAATCGGCGGCTTCGCCTCCGCAATGTGCACCGGTTTTCCGGACACCGCCTTTGCCGGTGCCGGGGCGGCGCCGGACGATCCGGCGGCAAGCGGCGTAGCGAGTTGGCCTTCCATACGATCGAGCCGCTGGATAATTTGGGATAGCTTGGCCTCCGGTTCGCGCTGCATGCGCTCGACCTTGCCCGCAAGCTCGGCGATCGAGGTGCCGGTTTCGGTTTTCACCGCATCGAGACGCGTCTTCAGGCCTGCGATCCCAGCCGTATCCTTCGCCGTCAGGCTTTGCGCGGCGCGCAAGGCCTCGACGTCTACTTTAAGCGCCCGGATGTCCTCGGCCATTTTTTGTGCCGTCCGCAATAGCTCGATACGCTCCGCGCTGTCTTGCGGTGCAATCGTTCGAGTGATGGGCGCCTTCAAGGGGGAGAAGGGTGGACGGCCGCCGGAAAAATACGACCCCGCCGCCCACGCGAAGCCAAACAGGCAAACCGCTAAAGCCGCGTGCGAACCATACGCGAAGAGCTGTTCGAACCACGACAGCGGCTGTCGCGCGGATCCTGCCCCGGCCTTCTTGAAAGGCACGAGCCGATGGAATGGGTCAGGCTCACGCTGAAAGTCCCTGCCCCGCGCATTTCCTGCCGGGACATTCGCGACAGGCGGGCGGCCCCGGGCCGCGCCGGCTTCAGGGACGGCTTCGTCAGCGGAATCATCCATGCCTGCACTCCAAGGATGGTTAAGACTTGGTAAGTAGCCTTGCGCCTATTCCCTTAAGGTTGCGTAAACAACTAATGAACCCAGCTTCGGATAATTAAGCCTCAAGGAAGAACCTTTCTGATCAAAAGAACGTTATCTTTTGCAGGGAGGAAGATTCGATGCTGAAACCGCTCTTTTTTGCCCTGCTTTTCATGACCACGAGCGGAACCTTTGCGGTTCAAGCTCAAGCAACGGGACCTGACATCGCTGACGCTGCTTCCCGGGGCAAGTCTACGCGGTTGTTGCACGAAAATTATTTGACTTCGACAGGCGAAACAGTCTCCCACCCCGGCGCCTCTCAAGGCACCGCCACCACGGACCTCGACCGTCTGATCGAACAAAAAAACAACCGCCTCGACCAAAGCATTTGCAGCAATTGCGACTGAAACTGGCAACGAGGCCGATTGCTTGCCTGGCGTGAGGGAGCGCGTATCCCGGAAATGCTTTCGCATGACAGGTCATATGCATCCACGCTACACTCAAGACTGTGCGACGGAGTGGGTGCATGCGGGTCGGAGACAAGACGTTTAGAACCATTTGGCCGGTGAGCGATGCCGCGTCCGTCAAAATCATCGATCAGACGCGGCTGCCGCATGAATTCGAGACCCTGTCCATCAATACTGTTTTTGAAGCGGCGCACGCCATCAAGGTCATGCAAGT
>PLUZ01000258.1:33419-34704 GCA_003162995.1 Methylocapsa sp.
AACGCGCCCCGGCCGGCTTTGCCCATGCCGGCGCGATTGCCGAACAAGATGCCGCCCTTTGCCGGGCGATCGGCGAGCATGGGCTCCGCTTGATCCAAGCCGCCGCCGCAAGCAAGCAAGGCCGCCGAGTCAATATCCTGACCCATTGCAACGCGGGTTGGCTGGCAACGGTCGATTGGGGCACCGCGACCGCGCCAATCTACATGGCGCATGACGAAGGGATTGCCCTGCATGTGTGGGTGGATGAAACGCGGCCGCGCAATCAAGGTGCCTCGCTGACGGCGTGGGAACTTGGCCAGCATGGCGTCCCGCATACGCTCATCGTCGATAACGCCGGTGGTCATTTGATGCAGCATGGCGAGGTCGATCTCGTGATTGTCGGGACCGACCGGACGACCGCCATAGGCGATGTCTGCAACAAAATTGGAACTTATTTGAAAGCGCTCGCGGCGCACGACAATGGGGTGCCGTTTTACGTCGCGGCACCTTCGCCATCGATCGATTTTTCGATAGAGGACGGCGTCGCCGAAGTACCGATCGAAACGCGATCGCCCAGGGAGGTTACCCATATCTCGGGGCTTGGCGCCGACGGGCGGATAGAGACGGTTTGCCTCGCACCCGCCGGAAGCGGTGCCCTCAATTACGCATTCGACGTGACACCCGCCCGCTTCGTGACGGGTCTCATTACCGAGCGCGGCGTGATCGCGGCCACCCGCGAAGCACTGGCCAAAACATTTCCCGAGCGAATCGGCAGGCGATCATAAAGAGGGCGGCGCCGCAAATTCCAAAACGTGAAACGCTAAGCTACGCGCGGGCGCGATCACGAGGATCACGGTGGGCAACCGCGCTAGTGCCAGATGAATATGCGCGAGCGCCTTTTCGCCTTCGTTCCAAAGTTGGTCCGCACCGCAAATTTTATCGAGGACATAAGGAGCGATAGACGGCCCATAAACTGTCGCGAGTAGCGCCCCATGGCACGCGGCTCATAGTCAGGCGCGAGGCGCGGGCAGACGCGTTCGTCTTGCGCCATTTTGGCAAGGATTGTCCAGGCATCGAGCATCAGCCCTTCGCCGGTAAATTTCATGTGCAGATGAAGGAGGCTACCGCCAATCCGCTCATCCCATTTTTGCAAAAGCTATGGCTTCGGCTACACCCAAAACTTCGTTTTGATAATGGAAGAAATGAATTGGGAGGGTAATGTCGACCGTCCAGAACGCTAAAAAGCGTCAATGAACAATAAGCCGGGGGAGATTTGTGGGATCGCGCAAAGACCACTGGCTCCTCG
>PLUZ01000321.1 GCA_003162995.1 Methylocapsa sp.
ACTTCGACGCAATGCAGCGGCAAGTGCAATATGGACCCGCCCGGCCGGACATCCGCCATCGCCAATCCAAAAGAACGGTTTGGCTCCGCCCCAAAGCCCGTATGCGCGTCAGCGCCCGTCTGTTCCACCGTTGTCTCCTTCAAAAGCACGAATGAGAGCGGGAAAAGCGTCTGTTCATAGAAAGTTTGGACCTGTTGAAAATGGTTACCGCTATTCCTATGTGATTCAGCCTTTCGTTCATCTTTTTGCTAATCTCACCCCGCGGTGGTTTTTCCCCAACGCGAAATGGTGCAGCCCAGATCCCTTGATTTCATTCCGTCTGACAACACCAACAGTGTATGGTTGCCTGAGTCAGGCCCCGAGGCTGCCAAGAGATGGCCAAGAAATAGCAATGAGTGACGGGTTCAACCTTGCGGTGCAAGCCGGGGAGATTTCCTTCGACCGTTCCTTCTTCGGGGCGCCGGGGGAACTTGTACGCCTCTCTCCACTGGTCCGCAGGATAGTCGCCAGTAATGCCGGGCCGATGACATTCACCGGAACCTGCACTTATGTCGTCGGCACGGGCGAAGTGGCGATCATCGATCCAGGCCCGGACCGGCCAGACCATATTACCGCGCTGCTCACCGCCTTACACGACGAGACCATCACGGCAATTTATGTCACCCATACTCATAAGGATCACTCCCCAGGCGCGCGTGCGATCAAGGCCGCGACGGGAGCGAGGATTCTTGGCTGTGCACCTTATGATTTCACCAGCCGGGCCGCCGGCAATCCTATCGACGCGGCGCATGATTCCGATTACGCGCCAGACACGATTCTGCGCGACGGCGGTGCGATCGAGGGCAAAAATTTCTCGCTCATCTGCGTCGAGACGCCCGGCCACGCGATGAACCATCAAGCCTTCGCCTTGCCGCAAGAAAACGCGCTATTTTCAGGCGATCATGTGATGGCTTGGTCGACCTCCGTCGTGGTGCCCCCGGATGGCGCGATGCGCCACTACATGGCATCGCTCACAAAACTTTTGACCCGGGCCGACAAAATTTATTGGCCGGGCCATGGCGGCCCGGTCAAGGAGCCGCAAAGTTTTGTGCGCGCACTCATCCGGCATCGCCGCGGGCGCGAAAAATCGATCCTCTCCCGGCTCAATGCCGGAGACACCACGGTCCCCCTGATCGTTGCCAATGTTTACAAAGGCCTTAACCCGGCGCTTACCGGCGCGGCGGCCCTTTCGGTCCTCGCGCATCTCGAAGATCTCGTGGAGCGAGGGCTCGTCAGAATGGAAGGATCGGCGGCGCTTGGCGCCATCTATCGACCGGCATAGACCAGAGCATGTTCCCGGCATGCTCCAACTCTTTGAATCTGAGCGATTCCCTTCTCGATCAGAGGATTCGATCTGTAGGGCAAACACGCTAAGCGCTTCAAATTGAATTGCTCATGTTTGAGCAATTTTGAATTGGCTTGCATCGGAATTTGCGATGAGTCCGCCGCGATCATTTTTTGTCGACAATAGCCGTCAGGGCTGCCTCGAAATTGGCGATATGGCGCGGATTGGCGCCGAAATCGAGAGGCGCGAAGCGAGACGCCGAACGGATATCGATTCGCGTCTGACCGGCGAGCGGCCTCAGTCTCAGCGTGATGTCGGAAGGAAAGCCGAGGATAAAACTGGTAGCGATCGCGTCGATATGGCCAAGGCCGGAGCGGCCTCCCGGCGGCCTCTGTTCGACGATCTTCCAGCCGGTTACCGTCACCGCTTTCACCGCGGCATCGAAGGCTTCCGGTGCATCGAGATCGAGGAGAATCGGTTGGATCTGCGGATAGGCCTTGAGCTGTGCCTTGCGCCGTGCAATGACGATGCTTGGCGGCGTGGTGCCTGCGCGGGCGGCCAGAGCCTCGCGCGAGAGGGAAAAGTTGGGCGGATCGGTAAGATCAGTCGAAATATCCGGAAGACGCGGCAGCCACAGGGTCTGTTGCGCGAGATAGGCCGGATAAGCCAACAGCACTGTCGCGAGAACAAGCCCCGCAAAGGCCTGCCCGGCGCCCTTGCGCCCGCTGTGCCAGATCACCACAAAAGCCAAAATCGCGGATAGGATCGCAGCGCAGGCGATGATCAATGACCCGCCGAGCACCGCGAGCAGGTCAAGGCCGCGCCCAACGCCCAGTATTCCAACAATGGCAACGGCGAGCGAAAACACCGCGAGGCGCTGGCTCAGCAAAGCCGCCTTGGAATAGGGCTCCTCGATGATCAGACGCCGCATACCGAATGGTCCTCTTGCAACCGGCCGCTCGCCTGATGCAAAGACTGGGTCCTGACCGGAAAACAATCCGCAAGCTTTGATAAGCTGCCGATCTCAGCTTCTTCCCTTTAGCGGCCGACTTCTGAGTCATCCCATAGAGCATGTCTCGAAAAAGTCGATAAGCTTTTTTGATCCCAGCCTGTCTTAACTCTCTGATTCTCCCCAATTTGACCCCGGCACCGCCATAAAAAACCGTCCTGCGGCACAAGCTTCCGCGCCATGGAAAAATTGCCGCCCTCAAAAATGGAGTCCCACAGCTAATCAAGCATATAGCGAACGCCGGCACGCAGCTCGTTAACAAAGACCTTCTGAGTCACGGACGCCCCAGTCGCGCTTGAGATACCGCTGACATTTCCGAGATCAAGAAAACGGTAACCGACGTCAAGTTGCGCTTGCTCCGTCATCGCAATCGCCACTCCAGCCATC
>PLUZ01000533.1 GCA_003162995.1 Methylocapsa sp.
CATGTCATGCGGCTGCAGTCTTCGGCGGGAGAATAAGCCCGACAATGTAGAGCGCTTGCTGCGGCGTCGCACCGCCGCCCCAAACCGCATAGAGCGTCGGAGCCTGGTCTGGTCTCGTCCCCAGATCAGGGGCGACCCGACACTCTNNAGACTCGCTTAGCCCGGCGCCGGCACACCACGCTGAGCCCTTCCGCCTGCAGGCCGATGTAGACCAGCACACGGGCCCAGCGGACAAGCGCGTGGATGCGGAGGAGCTCAATCATGTGGCCTCCTTTGGCTTCTCAAGATATTTCCTCGCCTTGGCCATCTGCTTTTCCGTTACAGGAGGATCGAAGACGGCGCCACCGGTTACTGCATCGATTTTTTCCACGGCGACCTTGGCCATACTTTGAATTACCAGTTTCAGAGTGTCGTCATCATCCATGTTTTCGGCCGTCAACTGAATTCCTGTGACGATATTTCGAGCATCGAATAACTTGTCGCGTGTCTCGGGGAGGACGTTGCTCATGCTACCTCCATCTGGGCGAGTGCACGGGCGACTGTCCCGAGCCTTGTGTTGAGCGATCGCCGCGAAGATCGGATCCGATTCGGCCGTTGCGATGGTCTCAACCGCTGCCTGGCGAGAGGCCGCCTTCGCCGCCGGTGATCTGCGTGTCTTCGGTTTGGTTGGCATGTGTTCCTCCTATGCGACAGTGGGCCGAATGGCTTCAATTGCGTTCGAAACCGCGTCGCGTGGATAGTCGAGCTTATTCATAATTGCGTCGAGAATGGCCGGCAGAGCATTGGTGGCAATGGCAGCATTGTCTTTGTTGCGGAGATTCTTCGCGACCAGCATCGCGCCTTGAACTAAGCCAGCCACTTCTTCCAGGTCGGCGAGGATCTGAGTAAGGTTTTCCAGAGTGGTCATGTACGTTCCTCCTAGGTTACGCGGCTCTGCGCGCGTGATAAGATCATTGTCAGCCATGCCAAACCATAGCGCGGGTGCGACATGGTTAGAGACGGTCGTGAAGTAGGTCTCCCGGCCGTCTCGCTCTCGTCAATCGGTTTGCCGGACAGCGAAGTCATCGCCTTGAATTTCGATCACGGTCTTGCCGTGGCGGATGAGAGCCGAGAAGCCGTCCTTCGATGACACCGCTTGGAACCCGCGCCTATTGGTCGCCTCGGCATGAACTTCCGCCGCGTTGGCCTCAAGCCGGGCGATGGCCCTGGCCGCTAGTCCTGCCGCCTGTGAGATGGCGGGAATCGTTGATTTACTTGTTGATTTCGTCATGTTGTCTCCTTGCACTTGTGGTAAGCTAGTGTTATATATATTTTCGTACTCATATTATCAATAGGCTGATAATAAAATGGTAAGACCTAGCAAGCCGAAGAAAGACGTCAAGGTCGTTACGGCGATCCGATTGAAGCCCGCGACAAAAGCCGCGCTCAAAAAGGCCGCAGAAGCTGATGGCCGCTCCATGATGAATTTGATGGAACGCCTTTTAGAAGATTGGCTCAGGGAAAAAGGATTTTTGAAATGAAATTGACTGACGGCGAAAAGCTGATTCTCTACATGCTCAGCGAAATTTACGAGCATCTGGGAATAGAAGGCAAAACCAAAATAGACTCGCAGTTTGTTAAGTCCGCGATACATGACGGCCATGCTTGGGGCCTGAAATGGAAATATCCTGGCTTGTTCGACGTTGGCGAGAATGTCGACCTTGATGTTGTCATTGAAACGACCAATCTCCTGAACATGTGGTCATGCATCGAAAGCTCGTATGATCATCTTTCAGATGGAGACAAGGCACGCATATCAGAAGTTTCTAAGTTCGATGGATTCGGCAATAATTCGAATCACGCTTCTGTCGCAAGTTTTCTAGTTCATAAACTCGATCGGTTTAACGAATTCAAAGATCGTAAGATGTATGAATACACACCCTGCTCATTGCAGCAGCACAGGGCAATGCTTGCCACCTTCACGAGAATATTATCATCCACTACTGGCCTGCTAAGCGCAAATCAGATCACAGAAATTCTCGACGCGAAGTCGTCAGCGTGACGTTCAGTGACAATGGCGGCGTAAAACCAAGCAAGAGGAAGCCGAAATGAGATTCTGGCTATCCGGCCCACGTCTGTTCAACGGGCTTGTCCGTCCAGGAATCAGCTTTAGCGGCAAGGAGCTGGCAGTATGGGGAAAGAAGCCGCCAACGATCGCCGGGGCCGGCATGCTTGGCATATTCAAGCGCGACACTGACGGCGCGATCTTCCTCGGCGTCACCGATCAGAATGGCGAAAATGAGCATCTCGCTAATGTGAAGCCAGTGGCCGCGTTCGCGTTTTCATCGGCCGATGCAGCCATAACGGCCCGAGAAGGTGCGATTGTCCGCTTGGCCAAGCATCTCAACACAGACGGCCTGCTGGTGGGGGCAAGCGTCGGTCAGGCAGTTTCATCCATCAGAGCAGAAGCGGCCGCCCTTGGGCTTCCTGCGCAGTTTGCCAGGGTGACGATCGAGGCGCCGACCGAAGACAAACCCGATTGGGCAGAGACGCCAACCGCTCAAGCAATCGGCCTGATTCTATTCCTGCTCTGCGTGCTGGCTATCGTCGTCCACGGACTCAGCTAGGCCGAACACTCTCTCCGAAAGAATCCGGCCAGGACGGTTGGCGGGCTGCGGTAGCACAGGCGGCAATTCTGGCGGGACGTAGCGAGGCTGGGAGCGCGTCGCTGCGAGCTTGCCTATCCACCCCCGCAAATCATCAGGATGGATGTCCAGAGCAGCCGCAATAGCTTCTACCGGCATGTGGGCAGCTCCGTATTCCGCAATAAGATCAATCTGGCGTCTGTCTGGCTTCCAGGTCATCGATTCCGAATCCCGTTCGGTTGTGCGCGATACAAGTCCCACAAATGCGCATCGCATGCATCCCGCCATGCCTCTCGCCGATTGCCTATCTCTTGCGCAAACGCCTTCCGCTCTACGCCGGTCAGTGGAGGATCCACGAGGGCGCGATCGGGATAGAAAACGTGGCTCGCTTTGTCCGCCGCGAATTCCCACATGCCGCTGCATGGGACATCGAAGCCGTCGCTCATGCGCGCCCCGCTAGTTTCATCCGGAGCCATAGCCGCGCCAAGCGCCAAGCCGCGCGTATCAGATTACGAAACGCCAGAGCAATATTTCTCATTTAAATATCTCTCTTCAAAGGCGTCTTCAGTTTAAACCGTGAAGTCGGATCTGAAGGCTCCTTCTGGCTTGCGCTTGGAAGCTGGATCTGGATAGGCAGGCGTGATTTCAGTTATGGCGCGTTTGTCTGGCTTGCCGAGATAAGGAGAATTTGTAGGTGCGTCGTCTGGATTTCCCTGGTCAAGAAATGATGTGTCTGGCTTGACAACTCTGCCATGGTGAAAGAACCGCCCTCCTTGGCTTTCCGAATAAGGAACCTGATTTTTAATCTTTTTGCCGCGGAGCAGCGCCATTTTGGCCAGTTGCTTCGGTGCCACCTCGGATGCGGCTGGTTGAGCGGCGGCGACGCTATCTGAAATTGGGTTGGCACCATTAATGCCCCGCATCCTTGGAAGAATTTTGCTGACATATTTTGGGTCTTCCGCGTACCCACCTCGTCGTCCCGCATGAAGCCCAGCGGCCGCTGATTCGAGCGTCGTTGCATTGGCCGCGTCAGGCCAGCGTCTCTGTATGTGCCCCCACCAAGCCTCTAGGCTCTTTTCTGGTAAGCTGTAAGCAGCGTAATGTCCTTTGCGATCACCATCGCCAGCTCTACTACCTATGCCAGCATCCCCCCGGCCCTTCACCCCGAAAATGTTATTATAGGCTCTGGCGACATGGCTTCGCCCGCTCATGCTTTCATGGGCCGCCTGTGCAGCAGCGAGCCGAGCCTGTGTCTCAGGAATCCCCATAGCCAATGCTCTTTTATAAACGCTATTTGTGAAAGTTGCCCCTGACGTAATTGGCCCTTTCGGGCTTGTTCCTTCCGGAGATTGGTTTGGTTTGGTAGACATCGGCCCAACAGCGCCGGCCGCCGTGTTCATCGGACCCTCCGCCATTGGATGCGCGACATGGCTATGTGCATGATCCGCAAGAGACGCGCCTTTAGGCCCCGACGCACCTGGATGGCCTTTCGTGGACATTGGCCCGACTGCGCCTTGTGCAGTATTTCTGGCGCCTTCCTCTACGCGAGCCGCGACATGATGGTCTATTATACGCTCGTGAACGCGATGGCTGTGGCGATGGTCGCGCGGGTCTGCGCCGTCATGGTGATGGTGCATCCCATGCGGCGTGGCCGTGTCGCCGTGCGAGCGAGGGGTCATGGCGCCTGTTAATGGCGAAGGCGGTGTAGAGCCGTCGCCCGCCGTGTTCCCAGCGCTGTCATTATTCAAAACAGAGACCGAGCCGTCGTCTTCGATAGCAAGATCCAGCGCGAAGTTGATCATTCCGACCTGCCGGCCATCGGACATGAACTTGATGTTTGGAACGATATGGATGATTTCGCGCATCGGCTAGCCCATTTCGGTCGGCGACCAAGACGGGCCCATCCAAGTCCCGCGACTATCAGCGCCTGCCGCACTCGTCGGATATGTCGCCGAGGCAACCATTTGCGACGTGACAACTTGCGTCAGTTTGCGGCCGTCCAAGGTTGCCGTCAGCGCGAGATTAACGGTAGTCGAGCGCGCTGGCGGCACAAGGCTGCTGTGCTTCTCCAACTGCGGCGTAGTTGCACCAGGTGCTGCCGGCGATGCTGGGAGGCTTCCCGGCATCCACGAAGGCAGCATGCCGCGGATCGACGAAAACATATTGCTGATGGCAGAACTAATCGCGCTGCCAAGCGCGTTCATCCCGTCGTTGATCAGCTTAACAGCGGTCCCCACGGCGCTTCCCAATCCAGCCACGCCAGCCTGAATGCCGCCGGCAAGCCCGAGCATAAAATCAGTGGCTTTTGAGCCATATATCGCATACCCGGATGCAGCCGCGGCAATCGCGGACCCAACCGCCGCAATTCCCAACGCGAACGGTCCCATTGCGCTGACTGCAGCAACAATGCCAGCCCCAATCAGAACACTGCCAATGCTGGCCATTGCGAGACCTATCGCAGCAGCCGCTTTACCGACCTCCATAACCTTCTCTGGGTTCACCGCAGCCCATTGAGACACGTTTTTAAAAACTTCGGTCAATGGCTTGATGATAGAATCAAGGAACGGCTTGACGAAATTCTCGCCTATCGCTTCTTTCACGTTTTCCCATTGCGCCTGGATTGCCTGATGGATGGCCTTGGGATCATTCGCGTTGAGGATCCCCGTGGCATCCGGACCGACATTATTAATGTTTCGCATCTCTCGATTAAGCTGGGCATTTGTTTTTGGCAGTAGAAGCTCGTCGAGACCCGCCTTTAAAAGCTTGTTTCCGCGGCCGATGTCTCCAACGATCACGGCCATTCTGGCCATATCATTGGTGTCAACGCCCATACTTCTTAGCTTCTCGCGATAGTCATTCGCCCAATCAATCGGGTTAGCGCGAAGCTTGTCCGCTTCAAAGACTGAACCAACCTTGAACCCCTTAAACTTCTTGCCGTCCCAGAGCTCATCTTCGGCCGAGTGCAAGCCCCATTTTTCTTGCGCTGTAGCCTGGATCCGGCTGGCCAGCGCGCCGCCACCGCCGCCCCAGAGATTGTTTTGCATCTGATACATCATGGAGCCGGTGCGGTTGCCGCCACCGAGCGCGATAATGGCCGGGAGACCCTTCGTCAGAAATTCATCATTCCAGCCAAAGCGAGCATCGCCGGACGTGAGAATGTTGGTTTTGAATTGAGATGGATCGAACCGTTTGCCGAGCGCGATCACCGAACCGGCAAGCGTCTCCGTGGCAGCCTGTAACGATTCTGGAGTCGTGCGCCCCGCGATGTCTACGCCCTGGATTGCGCTAACTATACCTTTGTCGCCTAATTTTCCACCTGTCGAATCCACCACATTTTTAAGAACGTTATATGGATGCAACAACTTCGAGGCTTCGTTCACATCCTGAACGACGTTGTAAAGATCGTGTAATGCAGAGATGTTATCGGTTGCCGTCGTCCGCATATTGTCGCCGGCCTCTTTCCATGCGGCGCCGGTTATCTTTGCCATATCAGCCATGCGCGACTGCACGGGAAGTGCAGCCTCGAACAGCGTCTTAACATGGACGATCTTCTCGCCCGCCTCTTCGAGGTGATGCAGGACCTTCCCGATTTCAACGCCGGCCGCGACCATCGCGCCGCCCGTCAACGCGAGCTTCATGCTGGTGTTAAGTTCTTTGAAGTTTCTATCGAGTCCCATCACCTTCGCGGCGATTACGCCGAGAACGCCAGAAATGCCATCAACGCACGAGAGGCGGATTACAGTGTCGTATGGCGAAGCTGTGGTCATCAGTTAACAATCCCGTGTTCGCGAAATTTCATTGTTAGCGCATCGCCAAGCGCCTCGACCTGCGCGAGCTTCTCTTGCGACGCAAGCGACATCGATTCGGCATCCGGATGCGTGCCAACAAGCCTTCCAAGATTACCTGTCGTAATCATTACCTCGGCCGCCGCACTCATCTTGCCGGCAGCCATCAGTTCCGCCGCATCAGTGGCCGCCGCATGAAGCCGATCCATAAGCTTGTCGATATCAATCATTCGCTCAAATCCTTGAAAATATCCGCGGCGGCACGGACGAAAGGAGCAACCCGCACCGCCGCGGTGACCAGCGCCGGCGCCGCGGGTCAGGACACCCCACCGCCGCCGATCTATCCACCATGCCCGGAATGCGTTGAGTCCGTTGGCTCTCGCTTTCGTTNNGACGCCGGGCTGGCGAAATCAATTTCTACCGGCCTTGCGTTCGCTGGCCCGATGCAACAGACGGCACAGTGTGGCCCGATGTTGGCATGTGATACCGATCGCCAGGCTTGTCATAATCTGGGAATGCCGGTGCTGGCTCAAGAGCCATGGCCTCATCCATCGTCAAGCTGCGAATGAGTGCAAGCTGACGTTCCCCATTCGCGTCATCCCGCAAGCGGCGGTATACCGGATCGTCTATTATTCGCACGTAGGCTTGCGCGTAAGACAGTCCTGTCTTGCGGGAGAGTTCTTTTGCTTTCAACTCAAGTTCGAGCGTAGCCGGTTCGTTGCGGCGTGCGACCGTATCCTGCACGGCATCGGCAGGCGCTTTCGCCTTCGCAAAATCAGACCCCGGCGCCGATTTCAGCAGTTGGAAAATCTCATGGCCTGCCGGCGTTTCGAGCGCGCGAGTGAAAGCCTTTTGGAAGGACTCGCCGTCCTTTTGGATGCTTTCGGCCAGCGCGTTCAGCATTTCTGTATAATCGGACTTCTCGTAGCCATCGAAATCGCCATCGCTAAGCATCTTGTGAATCGCTTCGACCGCGATGTCGCCGGTCTCGGGGAAAATGTCTGTAGACTTCATAATAACGACTTTCGCATGTGTTTGAGCCGGCTTACGCACGGCCGAAATTTCGTCAATCTTAATGACCCGTAAAATCTTCCGCAGTTTCGCACTCACGCTGACATCCCCCGCAAATGTTTTACCATCTCGGGCCACTGGTCGGGCGGCACCGCAACACCGTAATTTCCGGAATCGTCCGCATTGTAGATTTCCGCCGCGACGCGGTAGCCTGGTTCGAGCGCAGCCTGCAAAGCAGCACCGCTGAAATGCCGGTGCTTGACCTCCCGGCCGTTCGGTGTGACCACAATAAACCAGCGGTTCTTCTCCGGGCACGGAACCGATGCCGCCGCACGCGATGCTATGACCGCAGCTTGCCCGCGTGCCAAATCCAATTGCCGTTTGACGTCCTTGATTTGCAGCTCAAGGCTTTGAATCAGCCGCCCGTCGGCCTCCTCGCTTTTGTTCAGCCGATCCAGCTCCGTCGAGGTAAAAATCTTTCCTTTACATGCCAACTCAGCCTGCGCACATACGCGGCGAATCTCGTTCGATGTATCCAACCGACGCGCGCAAGCCTTCTCAAGCTCTACGCCCAAATTCGAAAGATGTTTTTCGTGAAATTCTATGTTCATTTTCCAATTCCAATTTTCATTCATCTAATCTACCAGATTGCAAGTTTTTTGCGCTCGGTATTTCATACATTTGCGAGTAATCCACACACGTTATGGCACCCATTTGCTGTTGATGGTCCAGCCCGTCAGATGATCACCCCCGCCACCGTATTCCGGACCACTTGCCAGCCCAGGTTGCACGCTCGGCCCCGCCGCCCCATAAAGTTCTCGCGATACATTCGCGGGAAGGCTCGTCTGCGGATCGATGGTGATCGCGCTACGGCCTTGGCCGGGCGGCGGAACGTGGAACGATTTAATCTGATAATCCCGCGTACCGAACAATCTCACCATGAGGCCCGCAACAGCCGCCCCTAGATCGTCGTGGCCGCCAGGCGGATGCGATATAGAATCCTTGCCGCCAACCTTCGAGACACGCCGCTCAAGCGCACATAACTGCGCAGCCAGACGCTTGTTATCCAACAGCCGACATCTACCCGAGTTCAAAATAGGAATGAGCCCGGCAAAGTTGTCCGATGTAGTCAAATACCCGGCCGCTTGTGCTGGGTCTCGGTGTTTGTAGTTGACGCCATGGCTGGCAAAGGCATCCATAACGAACCCCTGCGCATACCGGTCGCCTGTACATGTGGCCAGGCCATACACGCCAAGCGCGTCACAGACCTCCGCAACAATGGCAGCAGGACTAAATGGCGGTCGCCGCTCATACAAATAATCAAGTATCGCAATCTCGCCCTCGACATGGCCAATCGCTAAAGTGAAACTATCCTGCTGGCCGCTCGACGGGTCGCAATGCGCCGAATAGGCAACACCCGGAACCGGCACAATCTCGGTAACATCCCGCATGGTGCAGGCGTCGATTGTGTCCGGAGAGATATAGGACTCCAAGTCATTCCGAAACTGCCCGCCCCATTCCGACGCCGCGACCGCCGCATCGTCTTCATAAGCGCGATCGATGACGCTTTGCTTGATCGTCGGGTTGAACGTCCGGGTCGCCCCGTTCGCAACCAAGATTGCCGGATTGCCATTCGCACCAAAATGTTTCTTAAACGTCGCCCACGTCTCGCCACGGCGGGCATGCGGTGATCCAATCGCAAACAAACACCCGCCAGTCGTGGCTAAAGACGGCTTAACAGCGGCCAAGATTTCCTTATCGGGATTGCGGCTTTCGTCGGATTGCCACATGCTGGCCTCTTCGGCGATGGCAGCAACGGCCGTAATGCCTCTGATCGTCCTGAACGACGCCGGCCGGATCTGTATGTCGACGCGGTTCCGGAGCGATATCTCGTCGCGGGTTATCTGTTCCGTTAGAGGAGAGAACCGGGGATTGTCAGTGAAGATACCCTTTAGGAAATTGAAAATCTGCGCTGCCTGCTGGGTCGATGCGGCCATGATAGGAAGCACGCCGCGCTCGCCGCGGGCCAGCACGCCACGATAATCGATGCACGCGGCCAGATAGGCGCCCAGGACGGCCACGCCGAGCGATTTGCCAGGCCTGCGCCCCGCGATGATCCAGCACTCCTCCACGGGATCGCTAGGGTTTTGTAGCCGCCCGGTGACGGCCGTGAAGGTTGCGAGCTCAGTCGCGGTCAACGGCTCGCCCTGGCTGGCGATTAATAGACATCTCATGACAGCGAAAGACGGACCGCCCAACATGCCGCCGAGCCAAGCTTTGTCTTCCAGGGCTTGCCGGCAGGTAATGAGTTTGGTCGCAAATGGTTTGCTCGATGAGACTAATCCTAGGGACAACAAAGATTGACCGCTCGCCGCGGGCCAGCGCGCGCATGATAAGTTCGGCTGCAATCCTCGTCTTCCCGGCGCCGGTCGGGAGTTTCAAAATTTGCCGCCGGTGCCCTTGCTTGACGCCGTCGCGGAGGTCGTCGATAGCATCGCTCTGATACTGTCGTAGCGGCTTTGGTTCAGATTTGGGAGGTGGAAAGAGAGCATTCATCTGACCGTCTCCCGTTCAAGGAGACGGCCGAGTTCGGCCGCCATCGGCGTGATGCCGCTGGTCATGGTCCGCCATTGCCGCCGCAGGTGCAATAGACCAGCCGCGTCATCGGCGTCCAGGAACGCTGCAAGAGCTTGCATGCCGATGGCGTCGGCAACGAGGATCTCGCGGGCGATACCGGCGCGCAATTCGTGGGCACGAATCGAATCACACGTGACCTGAGAAGGATCGAGGGAAGGCGCGCTCATGGACTTGCCCCCTCGATTTTGGAGGCGCCCAACTGCTTGACGAGACCGGCGAGACCCTCGAAAAGCTTCTTCTCGCTCTCTTCGGCTGCCATAAGGACCTTGTACTCTTCTGGCGGCAGGTGACGCTCGATGACGTCATTGACAAGCGCCCGCAAGGCATTCGGATCGATCGCGTCGAGTTCAACGCTGATCTCGCCAAATTTCTTAGCGCGTGTGTCACTCTGCTTTGTGGGCCTCGTCGGAAGATCCCAATCCGTGATCTGCTGGGGAGTGACGGCAATCCTCTCGAAATGGATTTCAGCGTCGCCGGAATATTTACGCAGACCTTTTTCGATGCATCTGGCGGCGTCTTGCCCGGAAGGATCGAAGTCGCCCAGATGATAGATGTAACAAGGCTTGCCGACCTCCCTCATGAACGAGCCGCTCGAGTGCAGAAAAGTAATCGAGGAGTACCCGCGCGCGACCATCAGTGGCACGTCAAACTTTTTGGTTATGGGAAGGATCACGCCCGAGAGCGCGTCTTTCTCCAGCCAGATCTCGACGTAGGAGTTCAGGTTCCGCCAGAGAGCTTTGCGGTAGGTTTCAGCGGTGTCTTCTAATGCTTCGCTGATGCCCCCCCATGTGGTCGGGCGCCGCTGCCAGCGGGTATGATCCGCCAGCCACTCGTACGGCAGCTCGCCAGCCTCGCGCATATCGGCGAGATCGGTTTTGACCCTGGAGTAACCGGTCTCGTCTTTAGCAACGAGCCCGCGGACAGTTGCGAGATAGAAGACCTGCCTGACCGTGCAGGGCTTGGCTTTCTCTACGATATCATGAAGCGCTGCGCGCCGGTCTTTGAGGCCGGTCTTCGTGATCCGGAACCGCTTTTTATCGACTAAGGGTGATATAATTTCCGCTTGCGCGAGATCGTGATTTGGGGCATTCTCGGTGCTGTCAACGCCAATCGACAAAGCATTCCCGAGCCCGGCCGCGCCCCCCGCGCGCCGGGTTTGGTTTGTTTGGGACATCGATTATTGCCCCCCGACCTGATCCGCGAAGAACCGGTCCAATGCCTCTTTCGTGGCGATCCACTGCCGGCCGATTTTGCGCGCTGGGAGGCGCCCGGTTTCCAAAAGGTGGTAGACTCCCCGAGGGGGTTTCCCGATTGCCCTTGCGATGTTTTTGACACCCCAAAGAACCGTGGAATCGATTTTGGTTGCTTCAGTCATTTCTTTGCAGCTCCTACATTAATGTGAATGTTATCTTTAACATTCATTTCCATAGAATTATTCTCCATATCGCTCGGCCTCGCGCCGTATGTCGTCATAAAGCTCAGTAACGTTCAGCAGCCCATGGAACGCCGGCGCTGAATTGTTTTGGAATCCGCCGGGTGGTTTTTGACCCCGCGGTATGTTCCTCAAGGATTTAAAGTGCTCGTCGAGCGCCCCGAGATCAATTGCAGCTTCGCCACTTCCCTCCCCGCCGAAAACGCGCCGGATGATATTCAGCTTCAGCCATTGGTCGCCGTTTTTCGCCGGCGACGATTCAATCTGCGTGTAAAAACGCTGCTCCGAAAACTCTGTAGCGATGGATTGCAGGACAAGCGGAGGGAACCCCGCCGCATCTAGTGTGAGTCCAAGATGCGCCATAAATAGGTCTTCGCGGCTGTAACTGACGCGTGCTCCCTTCCCCGGCCGGGCAACATTTGGGACCCCCGCGTCCCGCAAGATGCGAAGCCTGGACTTGAACGCCTTAGCTTCATCGGGGCTGACCCGATGAAG
>PLUZ01000186.1 GCA_003162995.1 Methylocapsa sp.
AATCGTGAGGCGACGGCTTGAAGCGTCGCTCCAATTCCCGAATGCGGTGCTCAAGCTCTAAGCGCACCCGCGGGCCAATGACGACGGGGCGCAATTCGTCTAGTTTGTCGATAACCATATTGAACTTCTCCCATTGTTCGATGTGGCCAGAGGCGGTCGGGAGTTCGCTGCTACCCGGCCGTCTCGCTAATCAGGCCGAGGTTATCTCCGCGACGCGGTCGAGATAGTCCTGCCTAAGCTTGCCTTCCCGAGCGAGAAACTCGCTCCGCAAATCATGCAATTGCACATCAAGTGCATACTGCGCGTCCCTAAGCGCTTGCTCCATTGAGTGCCTCTCGATTGTCTCCGGCGCGATCCGCGTTAAGCCCGGAAACTCTTTGATTTTCAAAGCTGCCATGTGTGGATAGTCCTTTATGAAACTTGCAAATGCCTAGCGTGTATGATAGACATAGATAATGTAAACGTTTACAAATAGGAATGCAATGGCTAAATTGGAAAAACCCATACCGCCATCTATCACGGTGACGGCGCGCATCCCTCAAGCCGTGAAGGACGGCCTTGATAAAGCCGCGCGAGAAGACGCCCGGACTACATCAAGCTTGATGGCAAAGATTCTTGCGGATTGGCTGGCCGCCAGAAAGAAGCCGAGGGTACAGAAATGAGCGAGATGGAATTCCACCCCCTCGCCAACCTTTTCCCGATGCTTGATGTGTCGCAGGCGGCCGAGCTTGTTGCCGACATCGAGGCCCACGGGCTCCGGCAGGCAATCGTCACTTTTGAGGGCAAGATCCTCGACGGTCGTAACCGGCTGGCCGCATGTAAGCTCACAGGCGTCGAGCCACGGTTTAAGGAATTTACCGGCAACGATCCTCTCAGCTACGTCATTTCGCTGAATTTGAATCGTCGCCATTTGAGCGAAAGCCAGCGGGCAACGATCGCCGCGAAAATTGCGACGCTGGAGCATGGGCAGCGCCAGAGCGGCAAATTTGCCGGTGTGCCGGCACAGGCGGAAGCCGCCAAGCGAATGAACGTCAGCGAGAGGTCCGTTCGCTCAGCCCGCCAGGTGTTAGAAAAGGGCACTCCCGAGCTGATAGCCAGCGTCGAGCAGGGCAAGACATCCATTAACGCTGCGATTAAATCAATCAAGCCGAAACAGGATTCTCCAGATCTTGCCCGAGCGATCGAAGCGATCGAACAATTTTCGCACCTCCCAGCAAACGAAACCTACGTCCGTCCGGCAGATAAATACTTCGCGAAGCAAGAGGCGACGCTCGGCAAGATTGAGACCCCCGTTCGCGCAGCCAATGAGGCAATGCGCGACGATCTGAAAGGCGCCATAGCATCTATCCGGTCGATAGGGAATCGGCTGGCCGAATACAAATTCCGCGATGTTGATGCCGCGCTTACCAACACCGAAAATACCATTAGGGGCCATATGCCGGGCGCCGTGGCATAGAAGGAGAGACAACAATGAGACTCTGGATTGGAACCCACATCCCCGGCGGTTACGGTGGCATTAGCATGTCGCCTCGAGACCTCGCCCGGTCCGGCCCGCTGTCAAGGTTCTTTGGCCGCATCTTTATGGCGCTGCTGATGGCATTTGTCTTCGTGTTAAGCTTCGCCGCGGTCTTCGTCGTCGGCACAATCCTGAACGGCGGCTAGCTCAGGCGGCCGCTCGAAGAGTCTGTCTGCCAATACCCTGTCCGGCCGATGCCCCTTAAATGCCGGCCCGCCCGTGGCAACCATCGGCGGGGCTGCCCGTGGCGCCGAACGTGTTGCAACCAAGCTCGCCGACCATGCGCGGAACTCGTCTTCCGTGATGCCAATAGCTTCGGCGAGCTTTGCGGACGGCATTCCGCCGGTGCCAAAATCGGCAATCAGTAAAAGTTCTCTTGTCGTCGGTTGCCAGCTCATTTACGCGTCCAAAGCGCCGCCTTGGTGCGGCGAGATTTTGCCGCGATCCCTTGCGGATGATATTTCTCAAGGTCTGCTAAATGGCCATCGCAGGCATCTCGCCATCGCTCGCGGCGGTTGCCGATTTCCTGCGCAAAGGCGCGGCGCTCAGTCCCGGTGAGTGGCGGATCCACGAGAGCGCGATCCGGGTAATAGACATGCAAGGCTTTGTCCGCCGTCAGTTCCCACATGCCCATTGATTGAACTGAGACGTCGCTCATGCGCGCCCCGCTAGTTTCATCCGGAGCCATAGCCGCGCGACGTGATACGCAGCGCGTATCAGATTGCGAAATGCGAGCAAAATATTGATCATTTCTCCGCCTCAGGTAGCGGGGGCAATGTATCGACTAAACTTTGTGGCGAGCCCTCTTGAATTGCCAACGCGCGCTTGAACGCGTGCATGCGGGCAGGATCGTTCAATTCGAGATCCTCGTCGGGCCGCTTGCCCATAGCCGCCGCGACATTCCGCGCAGCACCCGGCCCGAGCTTGCCCGGCGTCCAGCCTTTTGGCCCGGCAATAAGTTGGTTCGCTGTCGTCATGCCGGCCTCATATTTGTTCCGCGCCAACCGTTCCATTGCCTCCCAGCCGTGCTCAGGATTATCGAATTTTAACAAATGGTGGCCAGTGTCCGTGTCTGTACTGGTCGAGGCCCCCGGCAAGCCGCGCGACCATGGTGTCGAGCTGATGTCGCCGGGATTTAGATTCCGATCGGGGATGTTGCCGCCCCCGGTTGGCGGCGTTGCCACCGTCGCTGGCGTTGCAGACGCGACATCAGCACCCAAATTCTCCAGCCGGTTTGCAGTATAAGCACCCCGCGATCCGCCGATGTCGAAGTGCATAAGGTCTTGAGCCTTGTTGTAACGGCTCGCGCCAAATGCTCCGCCCCACGCCAAGCGGCCCTTAAGCTCGGGATGACTGGAAAGCATCTCGGTATAGGCGCCCTTAGCAAGTCGATGATACATACCGGTCGGATCGCCGCCCTCGTTCGGTATGACACGGCCGGATGGATCGGTGATTTGGACATCAAGCGCGCCACGGCCTTTGATATGATGCTGCGAGTTCCCGACATGGCCGCCTGGGTTATACCCTTCGTTGATGGTCGCCTTATATCCTTCCGGCAGATGCCTTGCGCCGGCCGCGACGATATGGCGTAGCCGTGGATCGACGTTGGCAATATCGGGATGGCGCCCTGGCGTTGCCGCCAATTCGCTGACTGGCGCGGGCTTCGTCGAAACCGGACCAACCGGACCGTGAGCGGTATTCATCGGCCCTGTCACATGCTGGCTAGCCGAGGTAGCGACTTCAGCAATATGTTTTGCGCGCAGATTGCGATCGTGATCCGCAATAGATGCCCCTGCATGCCCTGGCGCGCGCTGTTCCTCCGCATGTTCATGGGCGCGATGCCTGCGGCTATGATCATGCAGGTCGGCGCCTACATGATGGCGATGGCCAGCACCATGCGGCGTGGCCGTGTCGCCGTGCGAGCGAGGAGTCATTGATCCGGTCAACGGTGAGGGAGGCGTCGCGCCGTCACCTGCCGAATTACCGGCGCCGTCATTGTTGAGCACCGTGACCGAGCCGTCACCCTCGATTGCAAGATCGAGCGCAAAGTTGATAAACCCGATCTGCCTGCCCTCAGACATCAGTTTTATGTTCGGCACAATGTGAACGATCTCGCGCATGCCTTAGCCCATTTCGGTCGGCGACCAAGACGGACCCATCCATGTGCCGCGTGAATCGGCCCCTGCCGCACTCGTCGGATAAGTCGCCGACGCAACCATGTTGCCCGTCACGACCTGCGTCAGTTTGCGCCCGTCCAGCGTCGCCGTCAGCGCTAGGTTTACGGTGGTACTGCGAGCCGGCGGCACAAGGCTCGAGTGTTTCTCTGGGATAACGGTAGTGCCCGGAGGCACCTTGTCATTGGGTCCGTATATGCCGGGCGCGTTTGGTAGTGCTTTGGTGCCGATCCCCGCAAGGCCCTTCAGTGCATCGGTGAACTCACTCGCGATGCTATGCGCCATCGCCGTTATAGCCGCCGAAACCATGCTCGGGATCGACATGATGCCATCCATGAGCTTATGGCCGAGGGAGTTCATGGCGTTATCTGTGATTTTAATCACATCAAACATGATGTTTTTGAACCCAATCACCGCGGCTTGTACGCCGCCGGCGAGGCCCAATGCGAGGTCGCTGATACTGCCCTTCCAATTCACCGCAGCCAAGCCAGCCAAGCCGCCAGCGAGCGCCGTAAGCCCCATGACGACGGCGCCGCCGGGCAGCAGTGCTGCAATCCCCGCTCCAATGGCGATGCTACCCACCACAGTCATTGCGGCGCCGATGCCCTCCATGATTCCAAGGATGTTCTTGACCGCGCCCGGGTGAGCGCTCGCAAACGACGTTAGTGACTGGATTCCGTGCGTAAGATAAATGAGACCGTCCGTCGCCAATTTGAGCACAGGCGCGCCCAACGCGACTTGCAGATCCTTGAATTTCTCGGTGAACGCCACCATTGCCGAATTGTAGTCCTCTGGCATCTGGCCAGTAGCCGCAAGATAGTTTTTTGTGTCCTTGGCGTATTTCGGAGCCTCAACGTCAAAGCGGCGAATCCATTCAGCCGCGTTACGATCACCGAGAATGCGCTGAATCTCCGCGAAGCGGTCGCCCATGTTCTTTTCAGAAACGGCCCCAAACATCTTGTCGAGTTTGGGCCGCATGATGTCTTCGAACCATTTTCCCGGATTGTGAATGTATTCGTCGTGCCCAACTATGTCCCCCGGCCGCATCGTATATGGATGCTTGGAATCTACGTGTGGGTTGATAATACCTAAGTGCTGGCCCTCGATAATGCCCTGCTTAGTCCATCTCGCCCCGGCGCCGAGTTTGGTTTGCGCTGTAGCAGCCCCAACGCCGGCGCCGCTCCATTCCTGCAACATCGCGCCGAACGTCCCAAACTTGAATTCGTCGTCCCAACCCGGAAACGCCCCCTTGGCAGCGCGCGCGCCTTTGACGAATTGCGAGGCAGTCACATTGCCGCCTGCCGCCGTCAACGATTTCATTAGGTGATCGGCGAAGACATCGAACCGCTTCGGATCGTTCCCCCACAGAATACCCCCTTCCGCGGTCTTCATCATGTCGCGAATAGACGTGACAACATCCGGCCCAACAATCCCGGTATGCCCGGCCTGCCACATGTGTTGCCAATCGGCCAGGTCCGCCATCAGCTTCATGTGCTCGCGAGCCTGGTCGAAGCCGCCGAATATCTCGACGCCGTGCCGGTTCATCTCCAGGATTTCTTGCATTGAAGTATGAATATGGCTCGCCGCCAGCCCCCTCGCATCTGCAACCGCCTGAGCCGTCTGCAGCTCGGTCAAACCCATCGCGTTCATTTGCGATTGGACGTGCTGAAAATCGCCCGCAGCCTTGAGAAGCGTGTCTGTGACGCCAAGGATTTTCTTGCCAAACTGCTCAGCAAATCCGCCAAGCATCATCGTTTTGAATGCGTCGAAAGAGCGGGTTGCCGTTTTGACTTTTTCATTGAGCCCGGCCATCTCACGGCCCAGCCCGGCTATCCCGGCAGCAGCATTGCCGCCCACGGAGATGTTAATCGCAACATCGTACGGTGATGCCATAATCCAATTCCTTACCTGAAAATCTTTTCTAGCGCAGCGTGGACAATCTCTGGAATCTTATCGCCATCGGTAGCCAAGGCGCCCCCAAGGAACGGCCGAGGCGGGATCCAGGACGTTCCAAATTCTTGCCATGCAGCTTTCTCGTCGTTCGTGCCGACATAAGCGTGATCACCCTCGACCACGTGGCCTATGGACGATTGTAGGGCCCCGGTTTCATACAGCGGCGTGTCGCCATGCTTGTCGATTGTCGCCTGAGATAAGGGAGGCCAGCCGAACCGATACGTTCCAATAGCATCCTTAGCGCTCGTCTCCAGCATGACAGCGACGGGCTCCAAAATTTCTTTCGATTCCGATTGGATTTTAGTCGCAACATGTTCGAGGATTGCCGCCATCTGCAACGGGGTGAGCATCTAATGCACCAAACCATGTTCGCGAAATAACGCCTTCAATGTCTCTCCCGCGTTCACACAAAAATAAATCTTCTCGCGGCTTTCTGCGGACATCGTTTCGACGTCTGGATGCGTGCCAACCTGCGCCGCAATGCGTGACACAGCCAACGCCGCATCAGCAGCCGGCGACATCTTTCCGGCCGACATTAGCGCAGCCGCTCCCGCGGCGTTCGTAAAAAGCCGGTCGACGAGCTTGTCGATGCAAATCATTTGCTCAAACCTCAATCAATAGAGCCGCGGTNNAAACTGGCCGCCGCCATGACCGGCGCTGATGCCACAACCATGGTCAGCACCGATCGTTCCGCCATTGACCCGGAACGCGTTGAGTCCGTAACTCCGCTTTCGTTTTACAGCGCCGGTGACGAGCCACCGCTGATACGCCGGGCAGG
>PLUZ01000233.1 GCA_003162995.1 Methylocapsa sp.
TCATTCGCGAACAACATAAGTGTGAAACCGGACTGAGCCGTCTGATTCGATTTCACGATAGACGCCTTGGATCTCGGCCTCGAAGCCGGGGAAGAGATTGGCGGCGCGCTCGAACAATTTTAGATAGTCGAGCATGGGCGCGGCGCGTTCATCGAGCCTTTCTCCTGGGACGATAGTTGCGATTCCAGGAGGGTAAACAACGAAAAGCGTCGCGGCGACACGGCCAAATATCTGATCTATGGGAAGATAATCGACCTTATTGCGCACCATCTGGCGAACGGCCTCATACGGCGCCATCGCCATCTGCGGCAGATGTTCCTTGACGAATTGGGCCTTCTGAAGCTTGCTCGTCCCATTGTCGCGAAAGAACGCATGCATTTGGCCGCAGAGATCGCGCAGCCGCAGCCCAGCGTAGCGGGCAGGCCTTTGCCGGACAAATTCGGGGATTGCGTCTTCCAACCGTGCATTATCGTCATGCAGGCGCTTGAAGGCGACGAGCGCACTCAACAAGGTCCAAGCTTTGCTTGCCTCGACTCCGGGGGTGAGCAGGAACAGGAGCGAATTGAGATCGTTTTTCTCCGGAACGATGCGGTTTTCCCGCAGATATTGCGCCACCACGGGCGCCGGAATCCCATGTGAGTCATAGCCGCCGCACCGGCCGAAGCCAGGCGTGAGCAAGGTTAGTTTTAAGGGATCGACCATCGCGAAATCCGGTACAAGGTGGCCGAACCCGTGCCAGTCCGCGCCGGGACTCAATTCCCAATAGCGCGCATGTGCAGCAAGCTCGTCCGTCGCGACACTCTCCCAAGTGGTGTCGCGTGCGCCCGCACCGTTTCCCGGCGCAGGGACGAGGTCGGGAACAAAGGCCTCGAAGAACCAGCGCCGCGCGGGATCTTGTTCCGCCGTCTCGAATTCCCGCCGGACTGCGCGCAGCTTCTTCCTCAACTCGATCCCGAGTTTTATAGTATCGTCCCAGAGGATCTCACCGGAGCGGCCCTTCATCATCTGGGCGCCGACGTCGAGTGAAGCAAAAAGCGGATAAAAGGGTGAGGTCGATGCATGCAAAAGAAAGAACTCATTAAACCGGCGATGCTCGACCCGCCTGGTCTGGCCGCGAATGTGGCTGTCCTTAACATGGATCTGCGAGGCCTGAGAGAAGCCGGCGAGTTGCTTGTGGGTAGATTGAGTTGCGATGATCCCCGGCTGCTCAGGGCCAAGTTCGCGTAAGCCCATGGCGAAGCGATTGGCGAAGATGGGATGAAACTTCATAAATCCCGCCCAGGCCTCGTCGAAGAGGATATAATCACAAAGATGCCCGATCCGCTCCATGACCATTTGCGCATTGTAGATCGTGCCGTCATAGGTGCATTGCTCAATGACAGCGATCCGGAACGGCCGTTTTCGCCGCCACGCCTCGGGATCCTTGACGAGGGGATTTGACCGAATCTTTTCGCGGATGCGCTCCTCATCGAGGGCATCTGGACGGATCGGTCCAATCAGTCCGTAGTCGTTCCGAAGGGTTTCCAAAAAAATCGGAATCCCGCCGCCAAGAAACAGCGCGCCGTGATGCGCCGCTTTATGGTTATTGCGATCGAAAAGGACGAGATCGTCTTCGGCGACCAGGGCTGAGAGCACGATCTTGTTCGACGACGAGGTCCCATTCAGGACGAAATAGGTCTTTTCAGCGCCAAAAATGACGGCGGCCTCTTTCTGCGCGCGCAGGGCCGGGCCTTCATGAACGAGCAGGTCGCCCAGTTCCAGTACGGAATTATCGAGATCGTCGCGAAAGATCGCCTCGCCGAGATGTTCAACGAAGATCCGGCCGATCGGGCTACGTCCATAAAAGATGCCGCCATTGTGGCCAGGACAAGTCCACAATTGATTACCCTCTTCAGCATAATCGACAAGCGCACCAAAAAAGGGGGTCTTCAACGTCTCCGCATATTGCTTCAGCCGGCTCACGAGGTTTTTTGCAATGAATTCCGGCGTCTCCTCTGCAAGGAACACGTAACCGTCGATATAATCGAGCACCCCGACTGGAATATCCTCGAATTGCCTGCGGCGGACGAGCATGACGATCGGCATTTCCAAACCCCGCCGGCGCATCAGATTGATAAGCGCGGCAGTCTTCCCCTCGACACCCTTCTTTCCCCAATCCACCACCATGCAACCGATCGCAGCGTCGGTCTGCACAGCGATTTCCGCATCCTCGATCCGCCGCGCGCGCACGACTTGAATGCCGAGCTGCTGGATGGCTGAGATAATCTGTTGCAGCCTCAGCCCCTCGAGGTCTTGCTCGTCGAACGCCGGAGCACAGATGAGAAAAGTGAAACGCCTGAAAAAATCCATGGGCAAGCCCTGCCTTTGCCGAGCGTCCGGGGACGGCCATGCGGATTCGCCTGAGGCGACGGTCCGGGCAGCACGGTGGAAACCAAGTGGTCTGACCTCTGTGGCATCTGGATGACAGACCTGCCGGCATTGAGGCGGCATCGTGGGGCTGCGGTCAAGATCGCACGGCAGCCCGAGACGCCTGCCAGGGTAGAAATGCGGATATTTTCTTACAAGTCATTCCGTGCTTGCGATGGTATCGTGATTCGCGGCAACCTTTTGAATCATGAGGAAACCTATCGTGGATCCTGCCGTGCCGATTTCACCTCCACCGGGAGCCGCGGAGGATCCGGTCGAACGAATCGAGGGAAGTCTCGAGGCGGGCGTCCTCTTCTTTTGTGATCATGCGGCAAACGCGCTGCCACAAGCCTATGGCACGCTCGGTTTGACGAAGAAACAACTCGACAGTCACATCGCCTACGATATTGGCGCGGCTTGGATCACACGCCATCTCGCCGGTATTTTCGGTGCTCCCGCACTTCTGTCGCGGTTTTCGCGGCTCCTCATCGATCCCAATCGAGGCGCCGATGATCCTACTCTCGTCATGCGGCTTTCGGATGGCCATATCGTCCCCGGAAACGCAAGAATCGCCGCCGGCGAGATCGAATATCGCCGCACTCATTATTGGCAGCCTTACCGCGCCGCGATCGCCGCGACGATCGCAGAAATGCTGAACCATGGATCGCCACCGGCCGTCGTTTCGATCCATACCTTTACGCCCTCGTGGAAGATGAGGCCAAGGCCGTGGGAGGTCGGAATATTATGGGACAGCGATCCGCGTTTCGCCAAACCCCTCATTGCGGCGTTGGTCAAGGATGGGTTTTGCGTCGGCGACAACGAACCCTATGATGGCGCGCTTAGGGGCGACACGTTGGACGAGGAGGTCACACGCCTAGGGCTTGCCGGCCTCCTCATCGAGATCCGCCAGGATCGCGTCGGCACCAAAGAGGAAGCAGCCGCTTTCGCCGAGCGGCTGGGGCGTCTCTTGCGCCCGGTCCTCGCCTGCCCCGAGCTTCATTGCAGGGCATTTTTCCCAAGCCGCACCGGGCGCCATGTTTGAGTTGCAAGCACGGCGATAAAAATAGTTTCCGGCAAGACAGGATTGCGGGGATTACGTCGCATGCGCCTTGACGCACACCGGCGAAACGCCCATTGCGGAATTCGATTATCGTGAGAAGTGACCGTTTGTAAGCTTAGCGCTTCGCCTCTTTTGTGAGGAGCGGTCAAACGGCGGAAAATGGTGGATGATGGATGACATAGCCAAAACAGGCGTCGCGGCGCAGGAACTTTCGCAATTCGTCGAAAGGGTGGAACGGCTGGAGGAAGATAAGAAAGCAATTTCAGACGATATCCGCGACGTCTATGCCGAAATGAAAGGGCGAGGTTTCGACGTGCGGGCTGTAAGGCAAATCGTGCGGATCAGAAAGCAGGACCATTCCGAGCGCAAGGAAATGGAAGCCATTCTCGAACTCTACATGTCGGCCTTGAACATGAACTGAGCAATGAAGTGCGATTCGCGTGTTGCTATCCGCCGGATCTCCTGTTTTTAACTTGGGTGTAGTAACTTGGCCGTCGTTAACGGGGGCTCGGCAGGCATCCAAACAGGTCAATGACAAAATGCCTGGGCCGGCGGCACCGCACGACACGTTTATTTTCCTTAGACCATGATCGCTCAATGTGATCTGATCCACAATCTCTGCAACTTTTCGGGATCCTGCTCTAATTTGGCTAAGACCGCGCCTGGCAGGCTTCGCGCAGGTTTCGAACGTTAAACACAAAACTGGAACAGCGCCGTTCTCGAAACGAGCGGCCTCACTCATCCAGCGACTCCGACCTCGCTTCCGCTTCGCTTTCGACAACCTCCCGCTTAGCTATCGTTGCCACAAGACTACTTCCCAAGGACGAGCATGACTGGGACTCCAAGCCGACCAATGGTCTTCATTGCCACACCCTGCTTCGGAGGGCTTGTCTCGCAACATTACATGCAATCCGTCATCCGCCTTATTCAGTTCGCCTCAAAAGCCAATTTCGACGCCGCACTCGCCCTGCTCGGGCATGATTCTCTCATTACCCGCAGCCGCAACACTTTGGTCAGTCAATTTTTAAACACGCCGGAGGCGACGCATCTCTTGTTCATCGATGCTGATATTTGTTTTGAGGCGGAGCAAGTCTATATGAGATGCTCCGTTTCGATCGGGAGTTTGTGGCCGGGATCTATCCTTTGAAAGTGATCGACTGGAGCAATCCGGCGATTAAGCGTGCGGCAACCGCGCGCGAGCCATTTCCAGCCGCGCCGCTCCTTTACGTCGGCACGCTCTGCACCGAAAACGAGCGCGAACGCGAAGGACGCTTCGCGACCGCCATCTATTGCGGCGGCGGCTTCATGCTCTTAAAGCGGCAGGTGATCGAACGCATGATCGCGGCTTATCCGGAAAGCCGCTACAATAGCGTGCATGCCTATTCCAACGCCAAGACAGCCGAAAGCTACGCGCTATTCGATTGCATGATCGACAAGGACACCGGCGCCTATGTCAGCGAGGATTTTGGCTTTTGCCAAAAATGGCGCGATATCGGCGGTAGAATCTGGCTCGATACCGAAGGCAAGCTGACCCATATTGGCTCCTATAATTTTCAGGGCGACCCTCGGGCACGTTATTCATGCGAGAATTCACTCGACCAGGCTCTGCTTTTGGGCGTATAGTATTCCTAACAAAAAGTTGCGGTTAAGCGTCACTAGGCGCTTTATATAGCGCACTGTGATCCTCGTGACCGCACGCGGTCAAGGAGGAATGCTCGTGTCGAATTCGCATACGATCGCTGGCCCGGACCTATCTCCGGCCTATCCCATAGTTCGCAAGATCGGCCCATCGGACATCAAGGACGCGTTGGTCAAAGGTATCGCCGATTTCTTGGCGAGACCTTCGCACCTCGTTTTCCTGGGTCTCATCTATCCTCTCGCCGGGATTTGGCTCGTTATCGGCAGTTCTCCGCCGTTGATCTTCCCGCTTCTGTCTGGATTCGCCCTCATCGGCCCTTTCGCGGCGATCGGCCTCTATGAAGTGAGCCGCTGCCGGGAGCTTGGCCTCGACAGCTCGTGGAAACACGCATTCGCCGTGGTGCGTTCGCATGCAATTTTCCCCATCCTATCGCTCGGCCTCATCTTGCTGGTGATCTTCGCCTGCTGGGTGTTCACGGCTCAATCTCTTTACGTATCGCTCTTTGGGTCCACGCCGCCTGAGTCCTTCACACGGTTCATCGGCGATATCTTGGGCACATCACAGGGGTGGAAATTGATCGGCTTCGGCACCGGGATCGGTTTCGTCTTTGCCGTGGTCGCCCTAAGCATGAGCGTCGTCTCGTTCCCAATGCTTCTCGACCGCGATGTCGATGTCCCGATCGCCATTCAAACTTCCATCAAGGCCGTGCTGATGAACCCATTCACCATGGCGCTTTGGGGATTGATCGTCGCCGTGTCCCTGGCGGGCGGCTTCCTTTTGGTATTTGCCGGTCTCGCGGTCGTGGTGCCTGTTCTCGCGCATGCGACCTGGCATCTTTACCGCAAAGTCGTGGAACCGGCCACTCGATGGCAGCGAGGGAAGGCTGGCGATACCGCGCCTTCGCGAAACGGATTTTGAAATTGGTGGGCCGGGCAGGACTCGAACCTGCAACCAGACCGTTATGAGCGGCCGGCTCTAACCGTTGAGCTACCGGCCCCGGCAGGTCTCGATCGAAACCGCTTCGTAGCGTGGGCGATGGATACCAACCCTGGTGCGTCTCGAATTCTAGCCCTTCAATCCGAGAGCAATTATTCGAGGCGCAACCAACGGTCATCCCCACCGCGACCGCCGGCATGAGGCCGAGGAAGCGTGAATTACACCTATTTTCGATGGCGAGGCAATGGCCGCGACGATCCCGCATGAGTCTAATAATTCTTCTAACGCGGCGCCTTTTTCGCCAAAATGCGCTGCAATGTGCGCCGGTGCATGTTGAGACGGCGCGCCGTCTCCGAGACGTTGCGGCCGCAAAGCTCATAAATCCGTTGAATATGCTCCCAGCGTACCCGGTCCGCCGACATTGGATTTTCCGGAAGCTCGGCCTTGTCGTGGCGGGTAGCCATGAGTGCATTGAAAATTTCGTCGGCATCCACTGGCTTGGCCAGATAATCGAAGGCTCCGAGCTTTACGGCGGTGACAGCGGTGACGATATTGCCATATCCGGTCAGGATAATACCCCTCGCATCGGGGCGTTTCGCCTTCAGCTCGCGTATCACATCGAGCCCGTTGCCATCGGCAAGACGCATGTCGATGACCGCGAAGGCGGGGGCGCTTGCGGCGATGGCCGCGAGACCTTCCGCGACCGAATGCGCGGCGACCACGGTGAAGCCGCGCGTCTCCATGCTGCGGCTCAAACGCGTTAAAAAGGTATTATCGTCGTCAACAATCAGGAGCGAGCGATCGGGCCCGTTACCGTCCGGCGCGCTGCCTTTGTCTTCAGTCGGATCTCCCGCTTTCGCGGGGACGGGGTGGTCATTTTGCATTGTTAATCGCCTCGCTTTGATCATTTCCGGCAGAAAACACGACAAAGCAAGAGAATAGCGAAATTTTTCACGGTTTCCTTAAGAGCGAACCAGCGCTGGCCTTATCTCAAGACCGCTGCGGGGATCCGATGCCGGACTTGATCGCGGCACTGGCACCTCCAACAGGCAAACCTTTGGCTCCACGCTCGAATGCCGCCCTTTCCCAGGAAATCGTGATGACCGCTCCAGTTCCCGGCGGCGCGCGATTCTCGGCCTTAACGGTCGCGCCAGAGCGTTCGAGGAGGGTCATGGCGATGAACAAGCCAAGGCCGAGCCCCGACCCTTCTTCCGATTTGGAGCGCCGGTCGGTCTTGGTCGTGACATAAGGCTCACCCACGCGGCCAACGACATCAGGCGAAAAGCCCGGGCCATTGTCTTCGATCACTATTGTTACCCTTGACGCATCCCATTGGGCGGCGATCCGGACCTCAGAGGCGGCGAAGTCGATTGCATTTTCGATAAGATTGCCGAGTCCGTATAATATTCCTGGATTACGGCGGCAGGCCGGTTCGGGCTCTTGGCCATTCTTAAAAATTGAAATGTGAACGCCGAAATCCCGCTGCGGCCCGACAACCTCCTCGATGAGGAGGCCCAAGCTCATTTCATCAAGAATATCACCGGCATCGCCGCCAAGCGACGTCAAAGTGCCGAGAATGGCGCGGCAGCGGCCGGTTTCCTGGGCAAGCAGGTTGAGATCTTCTTCAAGGGGATCGCTCGGGGGAAGTTGCTTTTGAAGATCTTTCACAATGAGCGTAATCGTGGACAAGGGGGTGCCGAGTTCATGCGCCGCCGCTGCCGCCAATCCGTCGAGTTGCGTCAAATGCTGCTCGCGTTCGATGACAAGTTCGGTCGCGGCCAAGGCGTCAGCGAGTTTGCGCGCCTCGATGGCGACGCGCGACGCATAGATGGCGATAAAGGCCGCGCCGAGAACGATCGCAACCCAAATCCCTGCGTCGTAAATCAAAGGAAGTTGCAGCTGTTCGCCAGGAAACCAAGGCAGCGGGTAGTGGCGGAATGTCAGGGCCGATACCGCGCCGATCATGAGCAGGGTCAGGACCAAAGTGATGCGGCCCGACAGCGATACCGCGGAGATCATGATCGGTGCAAGGTAAAGCATTGAAAAAGGATTTTCGATGCCTCCGGTGAGATAAAGCAAGGCCGTCAACTGAAGGATGTCGTAGGCAAGCATGGCCGCGGCCGGCGCATCCTCGAGCCGGTCGATGCGGCCGAAGCGCAGACGCAGGCCAATGTTAAGCCAAGCCGAAGCCGCGATTACGAGGAGACAAGGACCAAGCGGAAGCGAAAACCGGAGCCAGAAATAGGTCACGAAAATAGCAACCGCTTGCCCGAGCAAGGCTAGCCAGCGCAATTTGACGAGCGTGTCGACGCGCAGCCGCCGCGAACGCCGGCCGAGGTCGATGTTGATTAATTCCGCCATGACACCCGTCTACCTTTGGGCCGTCTAAGCAATACAGCGGATGCGCGCCGAGCGCCATGCAACGGCTATGGCCCGCAAGTGCCGCAGATCGTTAAACCCGCCCACGTTTGGGTCTTGCGAGATCCCCTAAGTCTCACCAATTATATTTGTGGAGGCGCAACGCAAGCAAAGGGAGCATTCGTGTTCCCGGAAAGGTCAAATAACACGATCAAAATCACAAAAACTAATCACAATGTAACAAATTTTTTCTGCAAGTAGGTTGATTCTCTACAAATCATTCTTTACATGCCATGCTTGGCCGTTCTGTATATAAGTGTCCTCTTCCCATCGGGTTGGCTGCTGGCGTCAAGATCGCTGGTGCTACCGAGGGCAATAATACAATCGCCAATTTTGCCAGCGTCTTGTCCCGCTCATTGCGATGAGCGGCAAGGATCGAGAAAATGCCGCCTTTTTCCTATGAAATGCATGAAATGGCTCATCTTGCCTGGGCTCCGGCCCGGGCGATGTCCGATGTCGCCAGGACGTGGCTTGAGAGCCCCATCAATCCGCTGTCCTATACCGCCGCCGGCCGGAACCTGGCTGCGTCGGCGAAGATTTTCGAGCGATTGACCAGGCGTTACGACAAGCCTGCGTTTGGCCTTAGCACGACGGCCATTGGCGGCAAAACCATTCCGATCGTAGAGAGGGTGGTTTGGGAGCGGCCGTTTTGCCAGCTTCTCCATTTTGAAAAGCAATTTGACTCCGGCGATCCCGAGCCATGCCAGAAGCTTTTTATCATCGCGCCGATGTCGGGTCATCATGCGACCCTCCTGCGCGGTACCGTGGAGGCTTTCCTCCCTTTTTACGACGTCTACATCACGGATTGGGCCGATGCCAGAACGGTTCCGCTTTCGGCCGGCCACTTCGACCTCGATGATTACATCGATTACGTAATTTCCATCTGCGAGACTCTGAGCAAGGATTGTGAGGGCGGGGGCGTCCATACGCTCGGAGTCTGCCAGCCATCCGTGCCGCTGATCGCGGCGATTGCCCGGATGGAAGCGCAGGACAGCCCGCACGTTCCGGATTCAATGACGCTCATGGGCGGTCCCATCGACACGCGGCAAAGCCCGACCAAGGTCAATCTTCTGGCGCAGGAGCGGGGCAGCGCGTGGTTTAAGAGCAATTGCATCTGCACGGTTCCCTTCGGGTATCCTGGGGCGGGCCGGGAGGTTTATCCTGGCTTTCTGCAGCTGACTGGCTTCATGGCGATGAATATCGATCGTCACGTCACCGCGCATTTGGAGTTTTTCGATCATCTCGTCACCGGCGACGGCGACTCCGCAAGAAAACACCGCGAATTTTACGACGAATACCGGTCTGTCATGGATCTGCCAGCGGAATTCTATCTGCAGACGGTCGATACCGTCTTTGTCAAACACGCGCTGCCGAAAAACCAAATGACGCATCGCAGCGAGCTGGTGGATTTATCTGCCATCCGCCGGGTCGGGCTGCTCACCGTGGAAGGCGAAAACGACGACATTTCAGGGCTCGGTCAGACCCGCGCCGCGCAGGAGCTCTGCACGAACCTCCCGCAATCCATGAAGGCGCACTATCAGCAGAACAAGGTCGGTCACTACGGGGTGTTCAACGGTTCACGTTTCCGCAACGAGGTCGTGCCCCGTATCCGGGATTTTCATCGCTCGATTAGGGCTCCCGGCAGAATTTTGAAGCTGGTGGAAACCGGCTGATAATTCGCGATCCCAGCCTCTCCCAGAGTGCAAGCGTGGGTGCCACGGCGTCGGCCCAAGAAATGTCCTGTGATGATTTCGCGTCGAAATTATCGCAGGCTTTGTCACCGGATTTCGCCGTAGAGTTTCATTCGCGCCTCTCGCAAGAACCGCAAATTTTCATTGATCCAGCTCTAGCGACTCACCTGGCCTCCCGCTATTCTGAGGCCATGCCGCATCCTCCGCGAAAAAGCGCCCCCCGCGTTTCCGGTATCACCTCACTCGACGTTTCCCACGCGGGCGAAACTTATCAAATCAATTTACGGCGAATGGCCTCCGCGCGCCGCTTTACCTTGCGCGTCCGGGCGGCGACGCAGGACGTTGTTCTGACAATGCCCACGCGCGGAAGCCTAAACGAGGCGAAATCCTTCGCGAACCGGCACGCTGCCTGGATCGGCGCGAAATTGCGCCAACTGCCGGAAAAAATCCCTCTCAAACCGGGCGGGTTCGTCCCGTTGCGCGGAACGCTGCACCTAATTACCCATTGCCCCGCGAAGCGCCGTGGGGTCTGGCTTGAATACGCCGCGTCAAGCGGGGGGAGCACACCCTTGCTTTGCGTGAACGCGGAGGCGCCTTTCGTGCCCCGCCGGGTCCGCGACTTTCTGATCAAGGAGGCTTTGCGTGACATCAAGGCCGCCGTTGAAAGCCATACCGCGAAACTTGGCGTAGCTCCCTGCAAGATCACATTGCGGGATACCATAAGCCGATGGGGGTCTTGCTCCTCATCGGGCTCGCTCAGCTTTTCTTGGCGTCTCATCATGGCGCCTCATTTCGTCCTTGATTACCTCGCGGCGCACGAAGCCGCGCATCTCTTGCATATGAACCATTCCACGAAATTTTGGGCCACCGTCGCGCGCTTGACTGTGGACACTGCACGTGCGGAGTCCTGGCTCAAGTCGAATGGCTCCAGCCTGCTTCGCTTCGGACAGGATTGAGACGTACCACTTTAATTTTGTCGTATGATCTTACCCAAAAAGCCTGGCAGATTTTCTAAGATCGTGACCTAGAACATGATCTGAAAAAGTTGCAGACTTTTTGGATGAGGACATGCTCCAGCTCTTTGATCTTGAGCTGCGTCTTTATCGGTCAAAGGATTCCCTTTGATTGGGACGCGCT
>PLUZ01000112.1 GCA_003162995.1 Methylocapsa sp.
GATCACAAGGGCATCCGGATGTCGTTCCTCGACAGCCGCATTGGCGCCTTTGCCGCGATCTGCAGGTCCCTCGGCCTGCAGGCGGGGTCTCCCGCCGCGCAACAGCCAAGCAGCGAATCCAAAGCACAGCCCGATTCCATGGTTGCCTGGACTCCGCAGGTTATCGACCGGCTCTATCATCCCAACGTGAAGAATGGCGCCGAAATCGCCGCGAACATCTGCGCCTCCTGCCATGGTGAAAGCGGCGTATCACCTAATCCTCAATTCCCCCATATGGCTGGACAGTCAGCCTTTGCACTCTACAAGCAGTTACACGACTTCAAGAATGGTGCGCGCATCAACGAGCTAATGGCGAGCATCGTCCAGGACCTCGACGACGAACAGATGGCGGAGGCATTGTCACATTGGCCAAGAATAGGTGATTTTCGAGCCAGTTTGGCTCGGCAACGAGTGCCCTAAGGCGTTGAAATATAGACATGTGGGCTGAGAGCGCCCTGCCCTATTGACAAGTAAAACCCACGAACGTGACAAAGCCGGAAAAACACCTCTTCGCGTGCGCGCTCAGGTTAACTTGACGGTGCCCTGGACAACCCCGGAGGTTTGTCGGACTCTTCAGGCCACCGGTCCTCCGCATCCCACGCCAGAATGTTCCGTCGGAGGGATTCGTATTTCGATTCGTCCTCTCCGCCATGTAAGGAATCCAAAATTCTGGGAACCGACGCGCCCAGTTCGCTCCAATCGTCGGCCGTGAGCGCCCGTTCCGCAGCCGGGAAGAAGCTCGCCTCCTCCATCGCCAAGTGGCGTCGCTGCGAGTCAATGAAGTCCCGCGCCCGGCCGACGAATGTGTCGCGAGGCAGCTCGGCGTCCAGCAATACCGCGCGAACCGCGGTGGCGAAGGTTCGCAGATTGTCGCCCAGCTCTACATGAGCCTGGGCCAGATCGCCGACGACATGGGCCGAGGTCTGATCGCGCTCGCTCAGTCGAGCCAAGAGCAGATCCTCCTTGGGATGATGATACTGATCGGGGAAGCCCTCGAAATAGTCGAGCACAGCGGCGATGATGCCGAAGTCGGGATGTCCGCCGGTCTCGAATATCCGCATCTGCC
This sequence comes from Methylocapsa sp., assembly GCA_003162995.1. Taxonomy (GTDB): domain Bacteria; phylum Pseudomonadota; class Alphaproteobacteria; order Rhizobiales; family Beijerinckiaceae; genus Methylocapsa. The sequence goes on from PLUZ01000112.1 coordinate 1,106, forward strand.
GATCAAGGCAGCCGAGCACCTTGGCGATACTCTTGTGCTCCTGCCGCAGTTCATCCAAGAGTTGAGGCATGATGCATCCTTCACCGGCATTCCCAGATAGCCGTCGATTTGAGCCTCATGTTGCCCCGGTTGGGCGTTTCTGACAAGCCCGAAGCACCAGCGAGCCAGGGTCATCGGGTGAAGGAGCAGGTGACAAACGTCTTGAATTCCAGTGAAGTATGAGATCCCATCGCTTTTTCAGTCAGCGATGCAAATTCCCAAGCTTCATTATAGCGTTATTAACTCCGTCCTGATCTTCTACATCTCAGCGCCTTGGGCGAAAGTAAGCCAAAATCAAGCAGCAGCATGTGCGCTTAGCGGAGGCGCTCGGTGCGGTCGTTATGCCCTCTGCTATCGCTGCTCGCCTTGAGTCAGGCGAAGAGAGAATCGCCGGCCCCTGCCCGGCAGCGGCCGCCAGCCATTGCAGCACAGGATCAGGAAATGGCGACGACTTTTCTCAGCTGTGCCGGAGCGATCTGGTGGTGCCTCGCCGTCGCGCTTCTTCTGCTCACTCTGTGTTGTGGTCTGGTGCAGCCTATCGTCCAAGAGCGGCGCGCGACGGCCGCCGCGCGGCCTCCGGTCTCGGTGATCCTGCCGATCAAAAGCCTTGATCCCGGATTCGTGACTGCGCAGGCTTCAATCTTCACCCAAGACTATCCAAATTACGAGATCCTGATCAGCGCCGCTGAAGTCGCCTCGCCGGCCCTCGACGAGGCGCATCGCGTGGCTGCGGCAAATCCCTTGCGCCCGTCCCGCTTTATTCATTCCGACAGCCGGGTGGCTGTGAGCCCTAAGCTCAACAATTTGGCCGCGCCGCTCATCGAGGCGAAGCATGATATCGTCATGACCAAGGATTCGAACATAACCCTCTATCCGGACACCATGACTGCATTCCTGCAGAATTTCGCGCCTGGCGTCGGTCTTGTCGTCGGGATCCCGGTGGCCCTGCGGCCGGAAACCTTCGCCGCCCAGATCGAAGCCTGCCTAATTAATACGCATGCTCGGCTTCTACTTACCGCCTCTGTCCTTGGCTTTGGTTTTGGCATTGGCAAGGTGATGCTCTTTCGGCGGAGCGATTTCCTCCGCTCGGGCGGTGTCCCGGCGATCAGCGGCAATCTGGCGGAAGACACGGCCATCTCGGTCGGGCTGACCCGGCTCGGACTGAAGACCGTTTTCGCCCATCGTACGATCGCACAGGAGATTGGCGCCCGACGTTTAAGCGACGTTTTTCACCGCCAAGTTCGCTGGAGCGTCATCCGCAGAGCCAATGTGTCGTTCTATCCGTTGCNNCCCGCTCCCCGCGGCGTGGGCGGCAGCTCTCGCCTCGCCGCTCGCCGGATATCCGGCATTCACCGCTTTTTGTGTCACGCTCGCTGGATGGTTCTGCGCCGAAACAGCGTTCGCTGCTGCGAAAGGATGGGAGATTTCAATCTGGTCGCCGCTCTCCTTCCTCAGCCGCGAAGGACTGTGTCTCGCGGCCTGGCTGCGCGGATGGACCACTCATCAGGTGGTCTGGGCGAGCCATCGTTTCGATGCGCGGCGCGGTCCAGCGCCAACGTCACTTCAGAGCTACCCGCCTAACTTGCGGGGTTAGCGTCGAAGCAAGCAGCGCTACGATTTAGGCTTTGCATCTTTGTGCCAACGCATGACAGCGTGTTGCACGAAAAGGGGGCGGGCGATAGGGAATGCATCCCTATTGTCGTGAGGTTTGGTTCGGCG
>PLUZ01000367.1 GCA_003162995.1 Methylocapsa sp.
TTTCCTTGCGCGGCGCAGCTCAACGGGGAATATGGCGTCAGGGATCTTTATGTCGGCGTGCCGGTGGTGATCGGCGCCAATGGCGTCGAGAAAATTGTCGAGGTTACACTCGATCCAGCCGAAAAGCAGATGTTTGAAAAATCGGTCGCATCCGTGCAAGGCCTGGTCGAGGCTTGCAAGACGATCAACCCGGCCCTTGCAAGCTGAGAGTGCTTCGCGCAAGGGCAAATCCGGGACCGGCTTGGTTGCGGCGCCATGTCTATTTAACGCGCGGCTGGCGTAACCATTCCGGTATAGACAAAACTTCATGCGGATCTGTTAAGAATTGCGCGAATCTCACCTTTGTCCGGCAACCCCGGAATCTTAGCTGTTTGGGCACTTCTTAGGCATATTCTGCTGCCGCGAACCCCGTTGAACTGGCGCAAAAACTGCTAGAACACCGTCTACCGCCAGGGGTTCGGCTACCCGCCAAAGGAACTGCTGGGAAAAGGCACTGGAAATGAATATTCACGAGTACCAGGCAAAAGCGGTCCTCAAGGAATTCGGTGTGCCGGTTTCGCGCGGGATCCCAGTGTTGCGCGCCGTCGATGCCGTGGCGGCGGCGGAGGAACTGGGCGGCCCGGTGTGGGTCGTGAAGTCCCAAATCCATGCGGGCGGGCGAGGCAAGGGCAAGTTCAAGGAGCCGGAGGCGGGCAGCAAAGGGGGTGTGCGAATCGCCAAATCGGTGGCGGAGGTCGAGACCTTCGTTGGCGAAATGTTCGGACGCACCCTTGTCACTGTGCAGACCGGCCCCGCCGGCAAGCAGGTCAACCGGATTTATCTCGAAGAAGGCGCCGCGATCGTCCAGGAATTCTATCTTTCCCTCCTGGTCGATCGTGAGACAAGCCGCGTCGCTTTCGTTGTTTCGACCGAAGGCGGCATGGACATTGAGGATGTGGCGCATCACACGCCGGAAAGGATCACCAGTTTCACGGTCGATCCGGCAACCGGGATCATGCCGCACCACGGCCGCACGGTCGCCAAGGCCCTTGGCCTTTCGGGCGATCTCGCCAAACAGGCGGACAAGCTGACATCGCAGCTCTACGCGGCCTTCGTCGCCAAGGATATGGCGATGCTTGAAATCAATCCGCTGATCGTCTCGTTGGAAGGGCGGATGAAGTGCCTCGACGCCAAAATCGCGTTCGATCCAAACGCGCTTTACCGGCACCCCGAGATCGCCGCCTTGCGGGATGAAAGCGAGGAGGACCCCCGGGAAATCGAAGCGTCGAAACATGACCTGAACTATATCGCGCTCTCCGGCACGATCGGCTGCATGGTCAATGGCGCCGGGCTTGCCATGGCGACGATGGACATCATCAAAACCTATGGCGCCGAGCCGGCGAATTTCCTCGATGTCGGTGGCGGCGCCACCAAGGACAGAGTGGCGGAAGCGTTCAAGATCATCACCGCTGACACCCAAGTCAAAGGCATATTGGTGAATATTTTCGGCGGCATCATGAAATGCGATGTGATCGCCGAGGGCGTCGTCGCCGCGGTCAAGGAAACCGGTCTCGAAGTCCCGCTCGTCGTGCGGCTCGAAGGCACGAATGTCGAGCTTGGCAAGAAAATCATCGCTCAATCTGGCCTGAACGTTATTTCCGCGGACGACCTCGACGATGCCGCGCAGAAAATCGTCGCCGCGGCCGGGAAGGCGTGACACCATGGCGATCCTCATCAACAAAAACACAAGGGTCATCTGCCAGGGCTTTACCGGCAAGAATGGGACGTTCCATTCCGAGCAGGCGATCGCCTATGGGACGAGGATGGTTGGCGGTGTCTCGCCCGGCAAGGGCGGCGCCACCCATCTCGGCCTGCCGGTCTATGATACGGTTGCCGAGGCCCGCGAGGCGACTGGCGCCGAGGCGAGCGTCATCTATGTTCCGCCGCCCAGCGCCGCCGACTCGATTTGCGAGGCGATCGACGCCAAAATCCCATTAATAGTCTGTATCACCGAGGGCATTCCGGTCGCCGACATGATCAAGGTCAAACGGGCGCTCTCTGGCTCTNNTGGCTCGGTTGGCATTGTTTCGCGCTCCGGAACCTTGACCTATGAGGCGGTCTTTCAAACGACGCGGGAAGGGCTTGGCCAGACGACCGCGGTCGGCATCGGCGGCGATCCGGTCAAGGGCGCCGAATTCATCGAGATTCTGGAATTGTTCCTGGCCGATGACGCCACGCAATCGATCGTCATGATCGGCGAAATTGGCGGCTCGGCCGAGGAAGACGCCGCGCAATTCATCGCCGACGAGGCAAAACGCGGCCGCAAGAAACCGGTCGTCGGCTTTATCGCGGGCCGAACCGCGCCGCCTGGCCGGCGCATGGGCCATGCCGGTGCCATCATCTCTGGCGGCAAAGGCGGCGCCGAAGACAAAATCGCCGTGATGGAAGCCTCCGGGATTCGCGTGGCGCCTTCGCCCGCGAGACTCGGCAAGACCCTCGCCGGCGTGCTGCGCGGATCACCCAAACCTTGAGAAAATCGCGGAGCATCCGCATTTAAGGTGAACAAGGTTTAACGCATTGGGTCCAATATCGGGTCCAATAATGAGCAAGGCCCGGCTTTAGCGGGACCACAGACCATGCCGGGCTTGGATTTCCAGGCAGGGACAAGGCGGGCATAGAGTGAGGTTGATCTGGCAAAGCCCTGTTCGGCTGGAGCTACCTCGACAGGAACCAAAAGGTTCGGCTGCCAAGATTTGAATCGCAAGCTTGAACGCAAGTCTTGGATCGGCAGGACCTAATCCCGAAGGAGATGATGATGGCGCGCCGGGATGCGAATGGAAGTACCAATGGTTCGGGCGGCGCCGCGGGTGGCCGCTCGGTGCCGAACGCGGCCTTCGCGCGGACGTCGTTTCTGGATGGCGGCAACGCCGCCTATATCGAACAGCTCCAGGATAGCTATCTGCGCGATCCGGCGTCGCTCGACCCTTCCTGGCGGGACTTCTTCGCGGAGATTGCCGACGACGGCGCCGCGGTTGCGACAGCGGCGCAAGGGCCTCGCTGGAAACAGCGTGGCTGGCCGGTTGTGAGCGCGGACGAACTCGTTTCGGCGCTCGACGGCAATTGGGCGGAAGTCGAGACGCATATCGGCGCCAGGCTCAAGGGGGAATCCGGCGAGGGCGTCGGGCTTTCCCAGGACGATCTTCTGCGCGCCACCCGCGATTCGATCCACGCGCTGATGATGATTCGCGCCTATCGCATGCGCGGNNCTTGGTCTCGAGCCGCCGAAAGACCATGAGGAGCTGCATCCGGCGGCCTATGGATTCACGGAAGCCGACTACACAAGGCAAATCTTCATCGATGGCGTGCTTGGGCTCCAATATGCCACCGTTCCCGAGATGCTCAAGATTTTGCGGCGAACCTATTGCGGCACCATCGGCTTCGAATTCATGCATATCTCCGATCCCTCCGAGAAGAGCTGGCTGCAGCAGCGGATCGAAGGCCCGGACAAGGAAATTTCTTTCACCAAGGAAGGCAAGCGCGCCATTCTGACGAAGCTCGTCGAGTCGGAGGGATTCGAGAAATTCCTCGACGTGAAATACACGGGCACGAAGCGCTTTGGCCTGGACGGCGGCGAAGCCATGGTGCCGGCGCTCGAACAGATCATCAAGCGCGGCGGCGCCTTGGGGGTCCAGGATATCGTCCTCGGCATGGCGCACCGTGGCCGCCTCAATGTGCTTTCCCAGGTCATGGGAAAGCCGCACCGGGCGATTTTCAATGAATTCAAGGGGGGATCCTTTACGCCTGACGACGTCGAAGGGTCCGGCGACGTCAAATATCATCTTGGCGCTTCGTCCGATCGCGACTTCGACAACAATAGCGTTCATCTTTCGCTGACCGCGAACCCCTCGCATCTCGAGATCGTCGATCCCGTCGTTCTCGGCAAGGTGCGCGCCAAGCAGGATCAATTGCATGATGTCGTCGAGCGCACGAAAGTACTGCCTCTGCTCATCCATGGCGACGCGTCTTTTGCCGGTCAGGGCGTGATCGCCGAATGCTTTGGCCTTTCCGGGCTCAAGGGATATAGGACCGGAGGCTCGATCCATTTCATCATCAACAATCAGATCGGCTTCACCACCTATCCGCGCTATTCGCGCTCGTCGCCCTATCCGTCCGACGTCGCCAAGCTGGTCGAGGCGCCGATCTTCCACGTCAATGGCGACGACCCGGAGGCGGTGGTGTTCGCGGCGCGCGTCGCGACCGAGTTCCGCCAGCAATTCCAAAAGCCGGTGGTCATCGACATGTTCTGCTATCGCCGGTTCGGCCACAATGAGGGGGACGAACCCTCGTTCACCCAGCCGGTCATGTACAAGATCATCCGCTCGCACAAAACGACACTCCAAATCTATACCGAGAAGCTGGTTGGCGAAGGGGTTATCACCGATGGCGAGGTTGCCAAGCTGCAAGCCAATTGGTGGCATCATCTGGAAACCTCGTTGCAAGCGAGCCAATCCTTTACGCCCGGCAAGGCCGATTGGCTTGATGGCCGCTGGGCGGGTCTCCGGGCGGCTCGCTCCGGCGCCGAGGATGACCGGCGCGGCCGCACCGGCGTCGACCGCGCCAGGCTTACCGAAATTGGTCTTCGCCTCACGACGGTTCCGGAAGGTTTCGAGCTCCATCGTACCTTGCGGAGGCTCATCGACAATCGCCGGAAGATGATCGAGACCGGCGAGGGTATCGACTGGGCGATGGGCGAGGCGCTTGCTTTCGCGGCGCTCGTCGACGAAGGCTATCCGGTGCGTCTCTCCGGCCAGGACAGCGAGCGCGGCACGTTTTCGCAACGCCATTCGGTCCTGATCGATCAGGAGACGGAGGCGCGCTACGTTCCATTAAACAATATCCGCGACGAGCAGGCGCATTTCGAAGTCATCAACTCGATGCTGTCGGAAGAGGCCGTGCTTGGTTTCGAATATGGCTATTCGCTTGCCGAGCCCAATGCGCTTGTTGTGTGGGAAGCTCAGTTCGGCGATTTCGCCAATGGCGCGCAGGTCCTGTTCGACCAGTTCATTTCCTCCGGCGAACGCAAATGGCTGCGCATGTCGGGTCTTGTCTGCCTCCTGCCGCATGGCTTTGAGGGGCAGGGGCCGGAACATTCCTCGGCGCGGCTCGAGCGCTATCTGCAATTATGCGCCGAAGACAATATGCAAGTGGCGAATTGCACGACGCCCGCCAATTATTTCCACATCTTGCGGCGTCAATTGCTGCGCGACATCCGCAAACCGCTGATCCTGATGACGCCGAAATCGCTCTTGCGCCACAAGCGCGCGGTCTCGAAGCTCGACGAATTCGCGATCGGCGCATCCTTCCATCGCATTTTGTCGGATGACGCCGAGAAGGCGCAGGAAGGGACGCTAACGCTCGTGGAGGACGCCAAAATCCGCCGGGTGGTGTTGTGTTCCGGGAAGGTCTATTACGATCTTTTCGAAGAGCGTGAAAAGCGCGGCATCAACGACATCTATCTCCTGCGTGTCGAGCAGCTCTATCCCTTCCCGCTCAAAGCCCTCATCTCAGCTTTGGCGCGGTTCAAAGCGGCGGACGTCTTCTGGTGCCAGGAAGAGCCGAAGAACATGGGCGCCTGGAGCTTCGTCGATCCTTATCTGGAATGGGTGCTGGCCCAGGCGGGTGGCAAAAGCAAGCGGCCGCTTTATGCGGGCAGGCCCGCCGCCGCTTCCCCCGCGACCGGGATGCTATCGAAGCATGTGGCGCAAATGCTGGCTTTCATGGACGATGTTTTCGCGGCATGAACCGCCGGGCACTGACTTTCCGTTGAGAAAAGCCCGGTTCGGGATGATCTTAAAAAAATTGCAGGTATTTTAGCTTAAAATCATGCGAAGCGAGAGATGGGGACCATGAGCAACGCAATTTGAAGTGCAGAATTGGAATTATTGTATCGATCTTGGTCGAGAAAATAGCCGGATGGCTTTGGACGGGACACATGGCAACTGAAATCCGCGTGCCGGCGCTGGGCGAATCGGTCACCGAAGCAACCATCGGACGCTGGTTCAAGAAACCGGGTGAGCTGGTCCGTGTGGACGAACCCATCGTCGAACTCGAAACCGACAAGGTGACCCTCGAGGTCAACGCGCCGGCGTCGGGCATATTGGCCGAAATCATTGCCAAGGATGGCGAAACGGTCGGCGTCGGGGCGCTTCTTGGCCAGATCGGAGACGGCGCCGCTGTTGCGCCTCTCAAGGCTGAAACCAAGTCCGAGGCCAAGGCCGAAACCAAGCCGGTTGCGCCGCCTCCAAGTCCCGCACCAGCCGCGGCGCCTGTGTCCCCGCGCGAAATGCCCGCCTCGCCTGCCGCCGCCAAGATCGCCGCCGATCATGGCTTTGATCCGGCCGTCGTGGAGGGTTCCGGCAAGCGCGGCCAGGTCCTGAAAGGGGATGTCCTCGCCACTATCGCGAAACTCCCGGCCCCAACTCCGGCCCCCGCCCCCGCTCCGTTACCCCTCCGGACCCCGGCGCCGATCATCGCCGAGGATCGCGAGGAGCGCGTTCCCATGACGCGGCTGCGGCAAACCATCGCGCGGCGCCTCAAGGACGCCCAGAATACCGCGGCCATGCTGACGACCTTCAACGAGGCCGACATGACGCAAGTCATGGCACTGCGCGCCCGCCACAAGGACGCCTTCGAAAAGAAGCACGGCGCCAAACTCGGCTTCATGGGATTTTTCGTGAAGGCCTGCGTCGGCGCGCTCAAGGAGGTGCCCTCGGTCAACGCCGAGATCGATGGGCCTGACATCATCTACAAAAATTATTATCACCTCGGCGTTGCCGTCGGCACCGACAAGGGATTGGTCGTCCCGGTCGTGCGCGATTGCGACAAGTTGAGTGTAGCCGCCATTGAGAAGACGATCGCCGGTCTTGGCCAGAGTGCCCGCTCGGGCACGCTCAAGATCGAGGAGATGCAGGGCGGCACCTTCACGATCACCAATGGCGGCGTCTATGGCTCGTTGATGTCGACGCCGATTCTCAACGCGCCGCAATCGGGTATTTTGGGCATGCACAAAATTCAGGAACGCCCGGTTGTGATCGGCGGCAAGATCGAAATCCGCCCNNACCTACGATCATCGCCTTGTCGATGGCAGAGAGGCGGTGACTTTTTTGGTCCGGGTTAAGGAAGCGCTGGAAGACCCGGCACGGCTGGTACTGGATATTTGAGAAGCATGTACGAACAGCGCAATTGGAAACAGGTGTTAAATCACTTAAGTAAGCGGGAAAGTTGTCGCGATGCCGGCATTCGCGATTGTCGATGGCGTGAAAATCCAGTTCTATTACGACGAACATCCGCCGCCGCATTTCCATGCTGTATTTGCTGAGTGCGTGGCGCAAATCCAAATCGATTAAACGCAGCTATTGCGGGGATCGCTGCCGCCGGCGAAACTTGCAGTGGTGCTCGCATGGGCATCGAAGAACCGTGCTGGGTTGATGAACGCCTGGGCCGCCGTCGCGGCCGGTCAGAAGCCAACGA
>PLUZ01000177.1 GCA_003162995.1 Methylocapsa sp.
AGTTTCAGCTTGCGCGTCACGAGGTCGATCGCCTGAATGCCATTGGTGCCTTCATAGATCGCCGCAATTCTCGCGTCGCGGAGAAATTGCGCAGCGCCGGTTTCCTCGATATAGCCCATGCCGCCATGAACCTGAATCCCGAGCGAAGCAACTTCATTGCCGATGTCGGTGGAAAACGCCTTGGCGACCGGCGTCAGCAAGGAAGCTCGCAATCCGGCCAAGCCTCGTGCGGCTTCGTCTTTTTCACGGCGTGAACGATCAATCGAATCCGCCGTCATCAGACAGATCGCCCGGGCCGCCGCGGTCATCGCCTTCATCGTCATGAGCATGCGGGCAACGTCGGGATGATGGATGATGAGACTCATCGAGTCCGATTTATCGCCTGGCGCATGGCCTTGGCGTCTGTCCTTCGCGTTAGCAAGCGCGTGTTGAAACGCGCGCTCGGCGATCGCGACACCTTGGACGCCGACATTCAGCCTTGCGCTGTTCATCATCGTGAACATGCACGCAAGCCCCTTATTCTCCTCGCCGACAAGAAAGCCGGCCGCGCCGCCATGATCGCCATAAACCATCGTGCAGGTGGGCGAGGCATGGATGCCGAGCTTGTGCTCCAGCGAGGTGCAATGGACATCGTTGCGGGCGCCCAGCGTGCCATCGGCGTTGACAAGAAACTTCGGCACGAGAAAGAGCGAGATGCCGCGCGTCCCTTTCGGAGCATCGGGCAACCGCGCCAGAACGAAATGCACGATATTATCGGCCAGATCGTGCTCGCCATAAGTGATGAAGATCTTCGAGCCAAAGAGTTTGTAGGTTCCATCCTGCTGACGCTCGGCCCTGGTTTTGAGCGCCCCCAAGTCGGAGCCCGCCTGCGGCTCGGTCAAATTCATGGTGCCGGTCCATTCGCCGGAGACGAGTTTGCTGAGATACAGAGCCTTTAACGGCTCGGCGGCATGCGATTGCAGAGCCTCGATCGCACCCAGCGTCAGCAGCGGGCAAAGGCTGAACGCCATATTCGCCGCGTTCCAGATTTCGATGCAGGCGGTGTTGAGAAGCACCGGCAAGTCCATGCCGCCATACTCGGATGGGCCGGTGATGGCGTTCCATCCGCCAGAGGCCCATTGCCGGTAGGCCTCGGCAAAGCCCGGCGCGGCGCGAACCTTGCCGGACTCGAACTTCGCGCCTTCCTTGTCGCCAATGCGGTTCAACGGCGCGAGAACATTTTCGGCGAATTTCCCTGCTTCCGCCAGAGTCGCCTCGGCAAAACCATCGCCCAGATCCGCGTAGACTCCGTCTTTGCGTCCGAAATCGGCACCCGCCTCATGAACCATGGCGAAAAGAATGTCGGCGATTGGCGCGCGATAGCTCATCGAGGTCTCCGCAGTGGATCGGAACCGGGCGCAACTGTGATTCTACGCGCGGCAAAGATGCACAGGCTCCTCTATATCAAACCCACGCCGTTGCGTCCTCGTCCAAGTGCGTTCGCTGCAATTGACCCGCCAGGGTTCATTGCATGACGATAACGGCCTTACCCTTTGTTCGCCGGCCCGCTTCAAGGTCGGAGATGAGCGCAATGGCCTGGTCCAGTGTGGCCGTACGGCCTATCGAAATCGGCAGCTTTCCGCTGGCCGCGAGATCGACGATCTTCTGGAGGTTCTCCGCGCCCGGACTGGCGAAGACGAACTTCCGGTGCCATGAAACCAGACTCCTCATGAATTTGAAGAATGCCGGGTTGATGTCGATAACGACGCCGCCGCGCTTGACCAGAGCATCGCCCTGACCTGGCGTAAGACTACCGCTGCAATCGAACACGATGTCGAAACTCTTATTCAGATCAGCCGGTATGTCCTTCGTGTAGTCCAGGACAGGATCGGCACCGATCGCCTTTGTGTCGGAGAGAGCGCTCGGACCAACGCGTCCGGCCACCGACGCACCCAGGGCTTTGGCGATATAGACAGCCGCTTGTCCAACGCCGCCATAGGCGCCGTTGACGAAGACACGTTGCCCTGCTCTCAAATGACCCTTCGAAACAAGCGCGAGCCAAGCGGTCACGCCAACGATAGGCAGACTGGCCGCATCTTCGTAGGACAGCGAGGCCGGTTTCTTGACGGCCAGTTTCTCTTTGGTGATCAGTTTTTCGCCAAAAGCGCCGGACGTGTTCAGCGGGGTTGTTCCAAGGACATCATCTCCGGCGCGAAAGCGCGTCACCCCAGCGCCCACGCTTTCCACGACGCCTGAAAAATCCGAGCCCATCGCACGCGGGAACTGCCCGCGGACCATGAATTTCAGGGCGCCCTGCCGCACCTTCCAGTCGAAAGGATTGATCGAGGCGGCCTTGACCCGCACAACGATCTCATCCGCACGGGGAGCGGGTATTTCGTAAGTTTCCAAACGCATTTCTTCGGGTCCGCCGTAGCGGTGATATTGAATTCTTTTCATTGGCTTTTATCGTCCGGAAACAGCTCCAGGATCAATTTTAATTTCGACCACCGGCCATCGCTCATAAACGGCTGCTGCGGCCTTGAAAATTTGTTCAAGGTTACGTGCCGACAGCTACCCTAAAAGTCTTTTGGCGTATTTCACGTCTTCGGTTAGTGATTTTGTGCTACCAATCAAAAAGTGAATTTCTGTGAACACAAACTCAACCAATCACAGCGAAAACCGTGCTTTCCGATGCGTCCAATATCCAGACTGACCGTCTGCATCTGGCACCACTCCTGCCGGAAGCCGCCGAAGAATTGCACGCGATCACTGACAATCCGCTGATCACCGATGCAATCAGCTTCCTTCCTACGCCGTTCTCACTCTATGACGCTCGGGCTTTGATCCACGATCATTTCAACGATCAGGATCGCTTCTACGGGATCAGGGCATTGCATAATATGCAGTTGGTCGGGGTGATAGGTGCCCATCTTCATGATCCGATCGATCTGGAAATCGGCTATTGGGTCGGGATTGATTTCCAACGGCGCGGTTATGCATTCGAAGCCGCGAACGCGTTTGTCACTTATTTGACGCAGGTGTTCCCACATTGCAGGATCATCGCCGAATG
>PLUZ01000028.1:0-1357 GCA_003162995.1 Methylocapsa sp.
TATGGCCTACAAAATCATCGCTTCACAGTGCACGGGCTGCAGCATTTGCGAATTCGAATGTCCCAATGCCGCGATTTCGATGAAGGGGGACGCATTTTTCATCGATCCAAAGAAGTGCACCGAATGTGAAGGTTCCTTCGACCGGCCAAAATGCGATGAAGTGTGTCCTGTCCCCAACACCTGCGTCCCGGCCTAGCGCTATGGCGGCCGTTCCAGGGTCAGTTAGGATGGTTGAGGAATGGGGTCAGCGAGGCCTTTGATTGGCACGGTGGGTTCGTGCATTGCTCGGCTCACCGCCACAGGCCGATGCCAAAACCGTATTCTTGCTGGAAAGCTATGCCTGCTTTAGGGATTGGCGGGTGCGGCGGATCGCGCTTCCTCGGCTAGCATCACGCTCTTGCCAATGAGTGCCGCAGCTTGTCGCCAGATGAGGACAGTTTGCGGGTCACGACCGAAGATCCTCTGACTCGAAAGAACGGATTCCATGAAAATAATGATTCGTCGCTCTCCCGAGACCGGTCTTTCGATCTATGTGCCGAAAAAGGATCTCGAGGAGCCGATCATCGAATCCCAGCACGAAACACTATGGGGTGGTTGGATTCGTATCGCAAACGGCTGGGTGCTTGACCTTCCAGAAATGGCGCCCGATACGCAGCTGCCGATAACCGTCAATGCGCGCAAATGCGGTGGCGGTGAAGAGGAGTCGTGACGGATGAATGCTCCCCTCCCCCCGCCGATTGAGATGTTACACCAGGTAGACGCGGAAGCGGCGCTCGCCGCTCTCGCTGCTCCCTTGCGCGCCGGAACAATCGTTCCGTATCTCGGACCGGCCCTTGCTTCGTTGTCGAAGCCAGCTGCCCCGATGACGCCGGAGGCGCTCGCGGAGTTCTTCGNNGCTCCACCTGTCGAGCCAACGCCATTCCATCGCTATCTCGCTTCGCTCCACCTGCCGATGATTGTCGATACGTGGTACGACGGGGCCATGCGTGAGGCGCTCCGTTCACACGGCGAGTGGGGGGAAATCCAAGGGATTACGCGCGCGGGAATCGGTGAAAGCCGTTGGTATCGCTATTACGATGCGGCGGGGAGTGAAACAGACCGCGCCGCGGCGGAGACGTGGACGACGCTTCTGTACAAACCTCACGGCAGCATCGTTCCGTCCCGGAATTTCATAATCTCCGATGCCGACTATGTCGAAGTGCTCACGGAAATCGACATCCAAACGCCGATTCCCGATCAGGTGAAAAACCGGCGCACGGAGCGGAGTTTTCTGTTTATCGGCTGCAGGTTTCACGATCAGCTCCTGCGAACCTATGGACGTCAAATCGCGAAGCGATCTGCGGCCACGCGTTATGTG
>PLUZ01000028.1:1431-1586 GCA_003162995.1 Methylocapsa sp.
TTTGCTGGGGACGCGCTCAAGGCCGTCAGCACCAGGATCGAACAGCTTTGCGCCGCGTTATTTCGGCATGCTTCCCACCAGAAGCTTATACCTGTCGCTTTTCCAACATGGTTGAAATGTCAGTGCGTACATGTCTGCAAAACGACAGTCCAGCT
>PLUZ01000028.1:1684-2512 GCA_003162995.1 Methylocapsa sp.
GGTCAGGGTGATCTGCCAACTGATATTTGGGAAAAGGTAAAGAACCATCCTTGCTACAGCGAGGAAGCGCATCACCACTACGCGCGCATGCATGTGGCCGTAGCGCCCGCATGCAACATTCAGTGCAACTATTGTAACCGGAAATATGATTGCGCGAATGAATCGCGCCCGGGCGTTGTCAGCGAGAAGCTCAGTCCAGAGCAAGCGGCCAAAAAGGTGCTGGCCGTAGCGTCGACCATTCCGCAGATGACCGTTCTAGGCATCGCGGGCCCCGGCGATCCGCTTGCCAATCCGGAGAAGACGTTCAAGACCTTTGAGCTGATCGCGAAGACGGCGCCGGATATCAAGCTGTGCCTTTCCACGAATGGACTGGCGCTGCCTGATCACGTCGACACCATTGCCGGCTTCAATGTTGATCACGTTACGATCACCATTAATATGGTTGACCCCGAGGTCGGTGCAAAGATCTATCCCTGGGTGTTTTGGAAGCATAAACGGTACACTGGTGTGGAAGCGGCCAAGCTGCTTACGGACCGCCAGCTCCAAGGNNGCATTCCTCCACAATATCATGCCGCTTATCTCCGCGGCGGAGCATGGCACGGTGTTTGGCCTTACGGGTCAGCGGGGGCCCACGGCTCAGGAGCTGAAGGCGCTCCAGGATAGCTGTGAAGGCGAGATGAATATGATGCGCCACTGCCGGCAGTGCCGTGCTGATGCGGTGGGCCTGCTGGGCGAGGACCGCAGCGCGGAATTCACGACCGACAAGATCATGGCAATGGACGTGAACTACGATCTCGACTCGCGAAAGGCTTATCAGGCCAAGGTCGA
>PLUZ01000028.1:2620-3895 GCA_003162995.1 Methylocapsa sp.
AGTCTCGAGACGATTATCCGCGCCATCAATGATTGTCATGCCGTGTTCGTGGCTAAGATCGGCGGCTGTCCGAAGAGCGATTTGATTAAGGCTGGTATCGAACCGGTTGATCAATTTGCTCATGAGTTCATCGAGAAGTCAGCGATTACTTGGTTCAAGANNGCCTAAGCCCTCGATCCCTCAATGATCAGGTAATAGGAACTAACTCATGACTTTGAAGATCATCGCCTCACAATGCACAAGTTGCTCGGCCTGCGAGGCCGAGTGTCCAAACGTCGCAATTTATGAAAAGGGTGGAACCTTCGTCATTGATCCGAAGAAATGCACCGAATGCATCGGGCATTTCGATAGTCCGCAATGCGCNNTATGAACTTCGAAATTACACCCGCGGCAGAAAAATTCATTCGCCTCATGCTACTTGCCGATGGCGCCCCGGGCAGCGGCTTCAGGTTGGTTGTCAGCCCAGGTGGTTGTTCTGGGCTTGCCGCGGACATTAGTGTTTTGCCCACGCCGGCCCCGGGAGATGCGATTGTCGAGCGCAAAGGAGTGAAGCTCTTTCTGCCTGCGGAAAGCCGTATTCTGCTAGACGGTGTAACAATCGATTTTGCTGACACGGCATCGAAAACGGGGCTCGTGTTTCACGATCCGAAGGGGTCGTCGTGCAGCTCGGGCAGCGGTGGCAAGCCCGTGCCATAAAATGAGGGGAGATTGCACATGACCGGCGTGGCCGGTGAGAGCAGCCCGCAGTCTCTTCCGGTGGAGGATGCCTTGCTTGCCGATGCGCTGCTGGGAGGAGGGTTGCCGCCCGAAGCCGAGCAGCATCTATGGCAGGCAGGGTTGTCCTATCATTTAGATGATGTCGCAGAGAGCCATTTGCGCGAAGCGCAGGCTCTGGCCCCTGGGCATGCTGCGGTGTTGATTGGGCTATATCGGTTTTACTTCTACAAGGGGCGTTTGGGAGAAGCGCTTGATGTTGCCAAAGCGTGTCTGGACAAGGCGATACGCGACAACAATCTGCCGGCGGATTGGCGGGATGTGAAGTCCACTGATGCCGTATTCAACCGGTACGAGGAAATCCTCCCCCGGTTTTTCCTATTTACCCTCAAAGGCTATGCCTATCTGCAGATGCGCCTGGGCAATTTGGAAGAGGGTCATGCCGCGGTCCGAAAGCTGTTGGAGCTCGATCCAAGTGACAAGGTGGGAGCTAAAGTGCTGCTCGAGGTCATTGAACGAATAGGGCAGGACAATGACGGATGAAATCGACGAGTCATTGGA
>PLUZ01000544.1 GCA_003162995.1 Methylocapsa sp.
CCTTCAATTGATCGACGGCGTTTTTGAGGAGCGTCCGGGCGTCGGGATTGCGAACGAAAAGCCGTCTATCCTTAGCGGCGGCGATGATTTTATCGGGATCGGCGGTCCAGGTGAAGGGCTTTGGCTGAGCGAAGTTTCCTTGCGGTCCGGACGCGGCATTCATGCGTGTTCTAAAGTCGTGCGAGGACGCCCGGGAATGACCGTTTAGGAAGTGTCGGGAAAGAACCCTTAGTCAGCTCAGGAGAGCACAATCATGTCTGGCGACAAAAACAGTCATCTTCGGTTGGCGGATCGGCCCGCCGACTATCAGAAACTTGGCATCGATCCCGTTACGGTGGCTCAATTCGAAGATGGCCAGCGCATGGGTACGGAAAAGGGCCGCTATGACGGGTGGTACTTCGATGCCCATCTCGATGACGGCGCAACTGTCGTCGTGACCTTCTACACCAAGCCGAGCGGGAGCCCGAATGGACCTCTCGCACCGGGGGTCACCATCAATCTCACGCTGCCAGATGGTCGGCAGTTCGACAGGATCTACAGCACCACTGCCGATCAGCTCACCATGTCCAAGGAGAAGTGCGATGTGCGGGTCGGGTCCAATCACCTTACCGGCGATCTCCATCGCTACCGCATCATGGCTGCCATTGAGGAAATATCTTTCGAGATCGAGTTGACCGGTGAGGTTCGCCCCTGGCGTCCAAAGTCCGGCCATTTCTATTTCGGCTCCGAAGGACGGGAAAAGCTGTTCGCTTGGCTGCCGTCGGTGCCCCAAGGTTTGGCGTCTGTCCGGTACAAAGTCGGCGATAAGGAATATCGCGCCTCCGGCAGCGGTTACCACGATCACGGTTGGGGAGATGCCCCTATGCAGACGCTCATGCACAACTGGTATTGGGCGCGGGCCAAGGTTGGTCCCTATACGGTCATTGCCTCACACATCACGGCGACTGAAACCTATGGTTACGAGATACGGATCATCTACATGTTGGCGAGGGGCGATGAGGTTATTGCGGGCGATGACACCAGGGTCTCCTTCCAGATCGAGCGCGTCGCCACCGATCGCAAGACCGGCAAGCCCGTCGCCGACATCACGCGCTATACCTACCGAGATGGTGATACGCGCTACGTCGTGACCTTCGAGCGGCAAAAGACAATTCTGCAAACCGTTTTCAGGGAGGAAATGCCACTGATTAAGCGACTGCTCGCCAAGATCATTGGCTTCGATGGCGCCTATCACCGCTTCACGGGCAAGGTCACGATCGAGAAATTTGAGAAGGACGTGCGCGTGGAGATTTTCGATGACCATGCCATATGGGAGCTGATGTATTTCGGTAAGACGCGAAGCAGCCACGAGCCTGCCCACATGCTGGCGGCTACCGAATGATACGTGTCGCGAGCGATCCGGCGTCTAGTGGATTGACTCCAACACTTGGTGCCCACGGGCAGCGGCAGCGGCAACGCATTGTGCCGAAATGCCGTCATCCAAAAGATCGCCCAACATCGCAGCAATTTCTGAAGTCGCAACTGTCTTTCCCTGGTCCTCCGGCGCGGCTAGACATGCGAGAAACCATGTCGCAGCAAATGTGCTGCGCTTGAGTTTAGCGGCAACGCGCTCTCCCAGAATGCCACCGCTGCGCACGGGTTCAACTTATCGTTTCGCGGATAAAGAAAAGCCCCGGATTCGCGCTCCAGGGCGTTTTCGATAAGAGGTTGGCCTTATGGCCTCAATCCTTCCAAAAGTCCTTGAACCTGTTTGGGGATAGCTCCGTATAGCGGACGGTGTGCTGAATATTCTTATGCCCAAGGTAGCTTTGCAGGGAGCGCGTATCGACTCCATCATTCGCGAGCTTGAATCCGCAAGCGTGCCGGAGCATGTGCGCATGGACCTTGATGCCGAGCCCAGCCTTTTCAGCGGCACGTTTCAGCATTTGGGAGAACCCCATTGTCGTGAATGGCGTGCCAAGCTCGGACACGAAGACAAAAGGGCTTGAATCGTTTTCGCGCTTCAGCTTGCGTAAGTCCCTCAACTCATTGCCGGTCAGTGGGTGCGTTGCAGGCGTGCCACGCTTCACACGCCGAATGTGGATTGCCGCGCTTTGGAAGTCGATTTGGTTCCACTGCAAATCGCAAAGCTCCGAAACCCTCAAGCCGTGCCGATAGGCGATAAGGATCATCGTTGCGTCACGGTGGCCGTTGCGATTGCCCTTCATGGTCTTGATTAAGGTCTCGACTTCCGCTGGCGTCAGATGCTCACGGGTCCGAAGCTCTGCATTTGGTTTGCGCCCTTCCGGGTTTTTGGACGCACGTTGCCGAACTGTTTGCTTTTCGATGGTTGGCGTTACCAGCTTTAGGTTCGCTTTCATCTCGGGTGACTCCTCGCCTTGGATAGGAAACTGTTTGTATAACACATATAAAGCAAACAGTTCGTCAATGAATTTTGAACTGAAGGGGCGGTCCAATGGATCACTTTTCCGATTTCTCGAGCAAGCTCTAAGCGCCGCTTTCGATTCTAACCTCAGCCGTGATCCGCAGCATCAGTGCAAAGCCCGAGCTGCATGAGCGGCTGTTGCTAATTCGCGCACAACGAACGGCTCGAACATCTCACCAATTCTTATACCCCTTCATGGCGGCAAACTTTCACCAACTGCTCCTTGCGGAGGGCGGCGGCATGAAAGGGCCTTTCAGCTGGTGATGCCTGAATGAGAACGATAACCAAATATTGTATTTAGTTGCAATGTGACAGTTATCCGGCCATTGTTTGTGTTTTCCGGTTAGGAAATTTGAAAAATGCCAGAAACGGAAGTGTCTATGTTGCGACTAGATGACCTCTATAAAATGACCGCACACATATACGCGGATCGAAACTCTGTTCGCAGCAAAGAAGCCACCTTCGTTCACTTCGTCGAGGTCTGTGGCATGCTCACAATCCACGATAGGCGAAAGAAACGTGAGCATTTCGACATAGCCGACGCTCTTTGCAAAGCACTTGGATGGTACTTTCCTCTTTTAGCAAAATTGCGGGTGCGCAGCGTTGAATCCTTAGTGTTTCGCAAATTTCCCGGCGTCTGCCCATACTGCCGTCTGGTCCCTCATAACGAGGGCACCTGCAAACTCGTGAAAGGGACAGAACGCACAGTCAATCACTCCGAGGTTATAGCAATTTTTGACCGAGATTGGGAAAAACGGCCAAAGGGATTGAACGAGTGGCAATCTATGTTCAATCGCATCTATCCTCGGAATTTGAACGAAATTGGACGAAGTACAATCGGACTAATGGAAGAACTCGGTGAACTGGCTGAAGCGGTGCGAGTCTTTGATGCCCATCCCCACTATTTCCTTGGTGAAGCGACCGACACGTTCACATATATCATGGGTATAGCTAATGAACATCAAATGAGGGAAGCGCAGGAAGATCGTATTTTCTCGTTCGAGCGCGAATTCCTTAGCCGCTACCCCGGCCTCTGCACGCAGTGCGGCTCAAGGGTATGCATCTGCCCCGCTATTCCGGCTGCAACTGTCGGACGTATGGCTAAAGAATTGGACATTCGGAACGATGAAATATTATTCGCTTCTGACTCTCGAGAATTCATAAGCGACGGGCAACGTGCTGCGCAAGCCGCACTGGAGAGCGTCGGCGGATACCTTGGGTTAGTTGAAAAGTTGCCGTTCGACAGAGGTGATACCAATCACGGCCTCGTGCAGCTATGTTTGAAGATGGCTGCGGTCGTAGAACGAACCAGGCCCCAGCTGGCAGCATCACTTAGAGCCGAGGCCGTGAGACTCGGAGACGCGACAAAGGCTGCAGGAACTCCCAGAGATGCTCTACCCATCGAGAAGCTCTTGAGCGAACTTCGAAACATATGGAAAGAGCTAGATGAGCAGCACAAGGCTGAGATCACGGATAAAGGAGGTCTTGCTGGAGACTTGGTCGAATTGTTTGATATCGTGCGCATACTATTTGTATCATGCAATCCCGCGACTAGTGGTGAGCAACTCAAGCTTCAAGCTGAGCAAAGGGCGATCAAGGACACGCTCAAACGCAGTCCTAATTCACTTAGGTTTCAGCTCGAGGACCTACCTGCCGCGACGACTAATGATTTACGAAGGTCTCTATTATCTGGCGAATTCGACATCATCCATTTCTCAGGCCATGCAGACGCACAGAGCCTGGTCTTTGAGGATGAAGGAAACGAACCGCTTGAGGTTCCAATAGCCGCGGTCGCAGCTCTCGTCCGCGATTACCCTTCCGTGAAATGTGTTGTTTTAAACGCTTGTAAATCGGCCAAGGCGCTCACAGTTCCGATATCGCCAGTAACTATTGGTATGGACGACGCGATACCTGACGAAACTGCGATTGAGTTTTCTCGTGGATTTTATGATGCGCTCGCGGCCGGGAAAGACATCAAACGGGCATTCAATGAGGGCATCCACGCAGTTCAGCTGGCCGGAAAGCAGAGCGATTTCATCCGCATGATCCCAATGCCCTAGCAAGGCTCGAATTTACCGCGCAGAATTCGCCTTCCATCGTGATCGACACCCGATGGCGGCTGAATCAGTGTATCCCGACGCCGAGGCTTTCAATTACCCACAAATCGGGGTTGCCCGATTTCAACGCCGATCTGAATATCAGTTAGTCCTCGCCGAGGGCAAAGCAGTGCTCGAAGGTGTCAACGTACCCCCAGCACATTATCAGGTGGCGCGCACGAATCCAGCGACGATCCATGATGCAACGAACCAAAGAGCCATGAGTCCTATAGGCGGCAGGATCGCCCAAGCAAGGTATCTTTCTGCTTCTGTTTGCCAAGGAATGAGATCAAAATTAATGTCGCATTGGTGAGCGGCCACGCACGCAGCTCGCGAAGCTTCGATCTGTCGCGGAACAACAACATTTTGATAGGCAAGCCAAGCTATGAGGACGATCCAAACAGCCGTGAAGACGATCCAAAGTCTAAGGAATCCGCGCCGCCAGTTCATTTAGCTGGACACTCCTTTGAGTCGCTTCCGTGTCGATAAGACCAAGGGCAGCATAACACTGCGTGGCCCAAAAAAGAACAGCGAGAGCACGTGCGAATCAACCCAAATAAACGTCTGCCGTGGCATCGCGATCTTCCTTGAGCCAAGCGGGGCCGTCCAGTCTCACGCACATCGCGAAATCCACAGGAATCGAGACAGTAACGTCAATGCAACGCTTGCGAAATCAGGCGCAGCCACGATGTGTGCTCGTGAACGATTGCAAGTATTTTCTCAACACGCGAGACGGGCATGGCCGGGAAAAGCATTATTCCGATAACCAATTCACAGGCGGATGCGATTAAAGCCGTCGCGGAGCTTGGTAAAACTGTTGTTGAGGAAGGCGGCCAGCTTGCAAGGTGTATTGGGAAAGTTCTAGGAACTGCCCCTCAAGATGCCGTTGGGATCGTTCTAGGCGATCCCCTTCATTTTGTTCGTACAGCGATTGCTCTGAAGTATGAGGAACGTATTACGAAGATTCTTCAAGACCGCAATGTTAAAGAAACGCAGCCGGTCAGCCCATCCCTCGCAATACCTTTGCTACGAGCAGCCTATGATGAAAACCGTCCAGAACTACAAGACCTGTGGGCAAAGCTAATCGCGGCGGCTATGGACCCGAGCCGCTCTGGCAGAGTCCGGCTATCTTTCGTCGATGCACTTAAGCAATTTGATCCGCTCGACGCGATAGTCTTAAAGGCGCGTTATGAACAGCAAGGTGACCTATCCCCCTGTCCCCGAGACTTTTTGGCAAAGCAGTGGAATAGAACCCCAGATGAAATAGAACTTTCAGCGCAAAATCTCCAAAGGCTTGGATGTATCCGGTCCTCCCAGACAGTGGAACCCATCGGGTGGGCGAATTTTTACATCACGACCTATGGGCGCGCACTAGTGAGTGTTTGCTCGGGTTAAAGCGAGGAAACCATCATTATGGCAATGCTGACTGTATTCTCCACGGTGCTCTCCGGCACGCTTGTTTACGTCTTGGGTCAGATTATCCTCAAGTTCTTTATAGAGCCCGTTCAGGAGTTGAAAAAGACAATCGGCGTAATCTCGCACTCACTTATTGAACGCGCAAATGTTATCTACAATCCAGGTCTTGGGCTCAAAGAGATCGAGACCGAAACATCTAAAGAGCTTAGGAACCTGGTGTCCAGGCTTCAGTCGCACTTGTACCTCATTCCTCGCTACTCCCCGACGGCACAGATATTCGGGCTTCCGCTCCCGGCCAAGATCCTGGCCGCATCGAAAGCACTGATCGGCCTAGCGAACGGCGTCGATATGCCCGACCCCAACGGGTTTAACGCCCAAAGCCTCAAGACAGTCTGTAATTCGCTGGGTATTTACGAACCGTGAGAGGTTGGACCGAGCCCTTGAAGCGACTGATGCGTCAAAAAGCTATCAGAAGGGGACTTCGCAGATTTATTGAACTTATGATGACGCTAGTCAGCGTAATTGCATTTGGCTAGATGATGTTCATAGGGAGTTCGCCCGGCAGGTAATAGTTCTCGAGCAGGATACTGATCTTGCCCCCGAAAAACG
>PLUZ01000344.1 GCA_003162995.1 Methylocapsa sp.
GCCTCGTCATTGTTTCCGACCACCACCGTCGGCAATGTACCGGCGATCGGTGCTACTTGCTCGCGCGTGATATTCTTGCCAACCGCATCCCACATTACGCCGGGTATCAGCCTCTCCCCATCCGGGGTTGCATAAAACACTTGAAACGCCGCGCCATCACGGACGAAGATCCCGCGTAGCCCATGGGCGGAGCCGATCTCCGTCACCTGACTTCCGGCGATCGCCAATAGTTCTGACACGGACAACTCAGATTGAAGACCGGCGACGACTGCCTGGCCATCGGGCGCCACTTCGAGCAGCATAAACTNNCGGCTTCAACAAGTGCGGATGGAGCAGGTTGTTCCGCAGCGGCGGCGTTCCCATTTGCAGCAACCTTGATCGGCCATGTGAGACCCAGCGCGCAATGTGGCGGCTGTAACGACGCGGCAGCGGCGTTCACCCCAGGCGCGACACTCAATGCAATAAGAAAAAATACTGTACGCATATTCAGCCTCCTTTGCCCTGCAAACAGGGTACCGGAGGCGCGCGCGAATGGTCCCGAAATCTTCAGAGATAAGTCAGATCAAATTGTTGCAAAGCCCTCGTGCCAATTGGACCAGATGATCGTCAGCGTCTTCGCAGGCAGATAAATACGCATCAACGGCAGCCTTTTGTGCCAAACGGGAAGCGGTGCTCTTGGCCCGTCTCTTCGCGATCCTCACTATCCGCCCCTTAATATCGTGATCCATAAAGTATGTGCCCCATTCGAGCTTTCGTTTCGCGAAACAGATCCTATCTTGTTCCTCACCATCCCATTTCGTCATTTTGATCATGCCGTTTTCGTCGACGTCTTCCGAATGCGCACTCAACGAAACCGCACGCACTGCATCGCATTCTCGTATGAATCCAACTTCATCCTCAACGTTCTGATCGCGACTCCACGGATCTCCGCTTTCGCCGATTGCTCCGCTCACCCCATGCTCAAGAATCGTCCCCAATACCTTCTCGATAGACATTCATGCCCCCGATTTGCTTCAAGCCCTTATTCATCCCGGGTTCCGAGATGCCGCCAGAACCCTGGGCGTAGAGGGCATACGATTTGTCCCCGTCATGCAATAGTTCTATATATAGAACGACTTAGGCGATTATACGTATTCGCCACCCATCAGCCACTCCACTTTGCAATCATTGCCTACACCTGATTCGATATGCCGCTGTCTGAACTGGACCCCATTGGCGAGTCCACGGGAACCAGTTCAGTCACGGCGCCAACGTTCTCCAACTCAGTGAATCAAACCAGCACGCAGGGCTATGGCAATGGCGTGAGAGGGGTTGTCGGCGTGAAGCTTGACGCGCACGTTCGCCAGATATCCTTTGACCGTCCCGCTCGTGACTCTCATCGCGCTTGCGATCTCTTCAAGGGTCGCGCCGTCGGCAGACCGTTGAAGCGCTTCGGTTTCACGCACCCCGAGAATATTGATTCCGATCTCGCGCGATGGCTCCCCGTACAATGTAAAAGCGTAATGGTGGACTTGATGAGCAACGAACAATAACTCTCTCGATAGTTCCTCGCGACGCAATTCCCATTCGGGAGCGCGGTCATCTGACATGGCAACCATAAGTGCCCAAAGGCCATTTGTCGGCCCCCGCAGGGGGATCGCAAGACCCTGTTTCCCTATTCCCGCGTCTTCCACCTCCTCGAAAAGACGTCTCGCCTTTTTGCTCGTCAGCGGAAGTGTTGCTATGTCGACGGGTAGCGAAGACCTCGCCCCAATGGTGATCGTAGGGTCGATCATTCCATAATCTTGCTCTTTGTAGTGCCTCACCCATTCATCGCTATACGTCGTCGCCAGAACCGGGTCCTTCCGCTCTCTCCCTGCAAAACTCGGGCACATGTAGGTAACGTGTTTTAGGTTGAACCGACGTTGTATTATTTTAACGAACCCCTCAATGGTCTCATGTTTGAGTACGTCCTCGTACTCCACAAGCGAGCACGGATCCTCTTCTTCCAGAACCGACATCGTTCCCCCAAGTCACAATGACTAATTGATTTACAGAACACATTTCGGCGTCTGCTTCTGCTTTCGCCAAGCCCCTCGGCTTGTTTTTGCGGATGTTGAAAAATACAGCTAAGCCGTATTTCCTGCCACCCAACCTGGGATAGGGTGAACATAACAGCAACCACTAATATAGCCACTATTGCGCCATAATGGGCGCCGCACCAGGGGTAATGTGACACCTCGTTTTTTAAATCTTCCCCTCGTAAATCACCAAATTCCGCGTCATAAAGAGTGAACAATATGCTCACCCGAATAACCGTCACTTTGCTGTTGTCAGGCCTCATTTCTGGGCAAAAAATGACCATTGCGACAATTCATCGCATCATATTTTTCACAGATATCGCTTTTTGGGCAACGCAATGTACGGATGAGTAGCGGCTTCCGGCTAACAGTCCCATTACCCTACGCTAAAGCGTCCAATCGCGATCGCGTTTCTCTCCGACCAGCTCCCGACATTTCGTGCAGAACGACTGGCGCACCCTCAAGTGCGGCACTCACGACCTGGCCCAATGTCTGGGGCTGACAACGATCCACAGCGTTCAGGTAATCCTCGTCCTCAAGACCGTCTCGATCGGTGCTGAGCTCCTCCTCCCCCATCCGGACGGCTCCTGTCCAAGCCAGCCCTTGTCACTCGATGCCTGCGGCCTCACGCTCGAGAGCATCGGCTTCAACTTGCCNNCTGTCACGTTATCGCAGCACGTGATGAACAACACCATGCACGACTTCACGGCCGATCTCCCATCTAAAACCATGAATGATGGATCTCATCAGGCTCGGACCATCCCCAGCCATGCACGCCACCACCACAATGAATGCGGCTATTCCCAATAACGAATATTTCACGGCCATCTCCACACGCCCAATACAATCAAGGCGCACCAACACCGCCGGCGACGCTCATTTTACGTCAACTGATACCCAGCGCCTCCCGCCGGACCATCGGCCTCGGCGAGAGGCTGACACAAACACACCTGCCTGGGGTGATCCGCCTTCGCAAGCAAAGCGCAGACATCCCGCAGTTCAACACGATTCCGCGGCGGGTGAAAACAAAGCTTTGCGGGCCTTGATTCGCCGATAATCA
>PLUZ01000073.1 GCA_003162995.1 Methylocapsa sp.
CTCGTTTAGCCAGCCATCCGCAAACACTTCCGTCTTATCCGCCGTCCCATCGGGCTTCAGCGAGGTAAACATGACGCGCGCGCCAACCGGAACGGTGCGGTTCCACGAACCGTGCTGGGCGGAAAAAATCCCGCCCATGTATTTTGCCGGAAATTGGGAGCCCTTATAAAACGTCATGCCAAGGTCGGCTGCGTGCGCAATCATTTCGATTTCCGGGAACACGAGGCCCTCCGGCGGCGTCTCATCCTTGTACTCATTGGTGCGGGTGTGGCCGCCCCCATACCAGGGAAAGCCGAAATCAAGGCCCGCCACGGGTGCGCGGTTCAATTCGCCAGGCGGAATATCGTCGCCCATCCAATCGACCTGATTGTCGGTGAACCACAATGTCCCGTCTTTCGGATTGAAATCCATGCCCACAGAATTGCGGATTCCGCGTGCGAAGACTTCGCGGTCGGTGCCGTCCCGGTTCATTCTGATGATGCCGCCAATTCCCCATTTATTGTATTCGTCCATCTTTGTTTTCGGCGGCACATTGTAAGGTTGCCCCAATGCTACGTAGAGCTTGTTGTCAGGTCCGACACGGCAGACCCTGGCGCTATGAGGGCCGCCCTCGTCCTCAACCGGAATGAGGTGACCTTGCTCGACTATGGCCATGGCAGCGATGGAAGGCTGTTCATAAGCCCCCTCGGCGTTGGGGAAAGATAGAATCCGATTTTTTTCGGCGACATAAAGAATTCCACCCGTGCCGAAACAAACTCCGTTTGGCACCGTCATCTCGATCGTGGGCGCGAATTCCGAGACCCCGCCTGCAAGACCCGAGGCTGCGTCAACAGTCACTCCATAAACCTTAGTCTCAGCGGTGCCCACAAAAATAACTTTGCCTTGCGGTCCAACCGCCATGTGCCGCGCTCCTGGCACCAGCGCATAGAGCCCAATCTTGAACCCGGGTGGGAGCTTGATCCTTTCGAGAGTGTTTTTGATTGTCTCCGGTTGATGAGCAAGCGCGCTTCGATGCGCAGGCCGGATCCAAACGATCGCGGCAGCGCACGCCGACAGGGCCAAAACCAAAAAGGCAATTCCAGCCAGTTTTTTATTCATGTTGTCGCACGCATTCTTGGATGACGACATTGTTGAAGCTGAGAATAGGGATTTTGGCAATGCCAATTCATCGACGCATGGAAAAGAGCGATGGAGTTCAATTGTCTAAAGGCTAAACACAGGCAAGTTCACTCCTTGGCGACCTAGCGAAAATCGCCTAAAAACGGTGTTCTATGTTCATCGCCGAGGACGTTTGATTGAGACCAGCTGGTTCCACCCACTCGTCGCGCCAAAACTTCAACCAAGTA
Source organism: Methylocapsa sp. (assembly GCA_003162995.1). Taxonomy (GTDB): domain Bacteria; phylum Pseudomonadota; class Alphaproteobacteria; order Rhizobiales; family Beijerinckiaceae; genus Methylocapsa. Next base: position 1,347 of record PLUZ01000073.1, read on the forward strand.
CCCACGTTGCGCAGCCAGTGCAAAATTTGTCATGTTCGCTCAATTCGGTCTGAGGGCGTGTGTAGTTTGAACCTGGAAATGGCGAGGAGTGTGGTAGGCGTTGTTTCCGGAAATGATACTGTCGGCTGGAGCTGCTTTCACTTTAGTGACTGCAGGCGCGACTCTGAGAAGCGCCAGATCTGGGCCTAGCGATTAAACGTCGAAGAATCTGCGAGGCTATGCCTGGGGAGCGAGGCCAGCTGTAATATGCGCAAGTAGTCTGTTGTCTGAGTGATCACCAAGCAGCCACACTTGGCCTCGATCTCCTCCTGGGCCGGTAGACTCCTGGCGCCAAAGCTGCGACTGATGACCTGCTTGTATCGCAACATGGCGGTTTGCGAGCGGCTGCATGCCTTACGTGAGCCCGCTTCGAAATTCCAACCTTCTTCACGGGCTGCTTTGCTATGCAGAAATATTGCCGGGGTTGACGTCACAGTTTCGCGTACTGATAATTGGGCTTGATGTTGGCGTTTAGATATACGCCCTTTGAATCCGCCTGCATGAGTTCCTGATATCTCCTTGACGACTTGGCGCAATTTGTCTCTGGAGCGGACGAATATCAAGCAACCCATACGCAGACGGGATGTCTGAGTGTCAACATGCGGTTGAACGCCTTGACCGCAATATTACCTCACAGACTCCATGAGCGTCCTCGCGTGAACGTATTGCCTCCCCGATCGCGCTCTTGTAGCGGCTAAGTATCAGTCTAGGACGAATGACTGATGTCGCGGCAGTAGATCCATGATACTAGCTTGACACATTTCTGGACGCCTGAGGAATGAATGTTGTCATATCGTGACGCCGACGCATGGCAATGGTGCGTATGCCTCTACTGATGATTTACATCGACAAGGGCAGCGCGGTCATGTTGACCCTGCCTCGAACGGCCTGGTATCGCGGGAGAAGGGATATGGCTGCCCCGACAAGTGGCGTGCCCAATCCCTAGGCGCTCTCCGGAAATGTGCTCAAGTGCTGCATCGACCGGGCGCATACGCCCGAAATCAGCAAGTCCATATGTGCGCTGGAGCACATCGGCACTGAGCCACACGCGGCAGTGTCGTGATCGTAGCCGGACCGCGATTGCGAATATGGGCAAGGGAATTGGAAAGCAGAATTCATGGCCTTTTTTTCTTTGAAACCCTCTGCTAGTTGCCTCAAAAAAGCTGTGTTAGCGTCTGGACTTTTATACATTTCGGCGCAGGGACACGCGGATCCAGGTTCACAAGGCCCGTTTCTCGGGCTATCCGGGTCCTGGTCGGGTGCCGGCACCGTCACCATGACAAATGGCGCCATCGAACGGATTCGCTGCAAGGCAACTTATGCGGTTAATGCAACCGGCAACGCGGTTCAGCAAACTCTGCGCTGTGCGAGCGACAGCTACAGGTTTGAAATCAGCAGCAATGTCATTTCCGAAGGCGGTTCGCTGTCCGGCTCCTGGGCCGAGGCCACCCGCGGTGTGTCGGGAAATATTTCCGGCCGCGCCAGCGGTGCGGAGATCGTGGCGAATGTGGCTGGCGCCGGCTTCACGGCCCGTCTCGACGTGTGGACCCAAGGCGAAAGGCAGTCTGTCGCGATAAGGCCACAAGGCGGCACCGACGTGACAGCCGTGGCGATCGCTTTGCGCAAAGGATGAGGCTCTCAGGCCTGCTATCATTCGGACACGTGCCACTTGTCACACCATGAAGTCGCATGGAAAGCCGGCGCAGTAACGTGGTCGTTGGACCATTAGATGGAGAGATCCGCAGTCAGTGCTGCGATGCTCGCGAATGCGCTTTTAATGGAAGTATGCGCAGATGGTT
>PLUZ01000240.1 GCA_003162995.1 Methylocapsa sp.
ATCGCGGCGAAAATCACGTTGTAGCGGGCGGCAAGAATTCCCCCTTCAAATTTTCGGTATTCATCAGTTAGGAGGCGCCACCTACAAGTCATTGCCGCGCTCCGTCGCCGAGTTCTTTTGTACATTCCTCATTGATATCGATCTTCCGTCGCGCGCGGAGCTCTTCGAGCGTCACGCTGTCCTTGCACTTTATCCGCCCCGCCGTTATTCAGGCCAAGGGACGTGGCTTTTCAATTATGCGCCGGAAAGTAAGCTAGGTCGGCTCAAATGCGGGCGCCGCGACTTCTTTGCACGCTCGAACGGAGAAACAGACATGGTCAATTCTCATGGCCGTTTCGTCTGGTACGAGCTGATGACGACAGACATAGAAACCGCCAAGGCTTTCTACGGCAATGTCGTGGGCTGGGGCACGCGGGATGCCGCGATGCCAGGTTTGTCCTATAGCCTGTTTACCGTTGGAGACACCCCCGTCACCGGGCTGATGAAGCTGCCGGAGGACATGAGGAGAACGGGCGCGACGCCACACTGGATCGGATATGTCGGAGTCGACGACGTGGACGCTGCCGTCGACCGAATCAAGCAGCTTGGCGGAGCAGTGCACGTCCCACCGACGGACGTTCCTAACATCAGCCGCTTTTCGGTCGTCGTCGACCCGCAAATGGCAACACTTACGTTGGTCAAGGGGCTGAAACCCGGCCAAGCGCAGTCCGCCGAGCTGGGCAAACCGGGCTGCGTGAGCTGGCATGAATTGCTCGCCGCCGACTGGGAGAAGGCGTTCGCTTTCTACGGCGAGCTTTTTGGCTGGCAGAAAGCGGACGCCGACATCGGTCCGGTGGGCACGTATCAGCTGTTCTCCGCCGGAGGGCAGACGATCGGCGGCATGTTCACCAAACCTCCGATGGTGCCGGTTCCCTTCTGGCTTTACTACTTTAGCATCGGCGACATCGACGCGGCTGCGGAGCGCGTAAAGGCTGGTGGCGGCCAGATCCTCGAGGGCCCTCTTGAAGTGCCAGGCGGCAGCTGGATCGCCAGGTGCACGGATCCTCAGGGCGCCATATTCGCGCTGGAGGGAAACCGGAGTCACAATGCTATCGGAAATTTCGAGCGCGTCGTATCGCGCGATCCTTCCGATGCGCGGGGCGGGCGATGGTATTGGTGGATTAATCGCGATTGACTCGCCGCCTTCACTGAAGCCGTCATATTGTCAGTCGGAAGCCTCCGATTTGGTGCCGCGACCTATCGCAAATTGACCGACCGGGCCTTCGACGTGGAATTCGATCCCCGTCATCTTCGCGAACAGATCGATATTTGTGAACCCGATCGCACATCCGCCGAGCTCCATGTCGGTCGCCATTAGGTATAGCGTTTGCATTAATACGCCGACGTCCTTCAGAATAAGCGAATATGCGATCGAGCTATACTTCCACGAAATCCGGCCAAAGCGCGCAGCGATCGTGATCAAGATCTGGGACGCGGCGGGCGCCCCCATTGCATATTCGGCTCCGGTCAACTGCGCTTCGAGCTCATGCGTGGGAACGCCGATCGGTACCAACGCGTGATCGCCGGCATCGTAATGATAAAAGCCTCGTGCAAGTCCTTCGCATTTGTCGACTGCCAGATAAAGCTCGAGCTCGTAGCCGGCGCCCGCCGATGGATACGGCCTGACTGCGTGACCGCCGTCGTCGAGATCGGGCTTGCTGTTCGATCTCGACAGGACGCGCGCGGTGCCGTCGAGAAACCGTGAAAGCTCGGCGAGCGTGATCGGTCGCTGGTCATCGAAGTTGCGCGTCGAATGACGTTCACGCAGGAGCTTTGCGAACGGCGAGATTGAATCCGAATGCGCGCCCGAGAACTTGCCCAGATCGATTTTCTTTCCGGGCCAGCGGGGCCGCACCGCCGGCAGCGGAGACATGATACCCGCATATAGATAAAGCCCTCCCAGCGGGTTGGCATGCCGGCCTTCCGTGCTGCGCGTGTGGAACAGAAGATCGTGAAAGTCCCAAAGAACAAGGTTGTGGTCACCCTCGGCCGGTCGAAGCCCACTTTCACCGGCAATGTCGATCTTGAAAACGATTTGGCAATCGAGGAGCAGGGCGAGAAGCTCGACTTCTGGAAAACCATCCTGCCGACGCAGCTGTTTGATTTGTTGCGGCGTGGACAGCATGGCCAAGGCGGCCGCAATCTTCGGATCGCAAATTCTGAACAACGCGCCGGCGCGCGGCGATTCCAGCACCATCTCGTTGCCACGCCGCCGCATGTACGCGAACCGTGACAAGACGAGAGCGTCTGCATCACCGAGCTGCGGCGTTCGCGGCCAATAATCGGGAACCAGCGGTTCGATGACGACCAGATCCGCGCCGTTGCGCGAACGCCCGAGGCGGTACTCCAATAGACCGCGTCTGGCCAATCGCCGGACCAATAGATCAATCTCGCTTTCGATGTTCCGGCCGCCGGATGCAAACGAGCCGAGGGGCAGACCTATGCGCAGCTCCTGCGCGCGATCCGCCGCCCCCGCGCTGAACGTTCCCAAGCCGGCCGAATGGCCATCGAAACAAGCAACGATTTCCCCATTCGCGTGTGTTTCGAGCGTGACGTGACCGCCAACCCGGGCGAAAACAGTTGGCGGCGTGGCCCGTTGCCCTCTCTTTATTCTGGGAGCGCGCAAGCCGGGGATGACCCTCAGGTATGGGGGTGAATTGGATTGAGCTCGTTTTCCGGCAGCGGCCGGTCTCGCAATCCGAGCTTTACCGGAACATCGTAAAGCCGGCCCGGCCCGAAGCGGCGATAGAAATGCCGCATTCCCGGAACGATCACTCTGACGACCGGGACGTCGATGTCGGGGCGCGTCTGATTGAGGACGAGGAAATCGAGGCCCTCCCGCTTGGCGGTATGGACGCAGGCGGTCACCTGTTCGCGTGTTTCAAGAGGGTCGAACTTTGAGCCGGAGCCTGGCTGGACCGCCGGACTGTTGATTGGCGTCAAATAGGGATGGTCCTTCAGGCGCAATGGAGTGGTGCCGTCAAGGCTCGATTTGTCCCCCTTCCCGCCGCCCATGAGACCGATGGACAGGAATTGGTTCAGCTCCGTCAGCGCACGCAACAAGGCGATTCGGGGATCAAAATGCGCGCCAGAACCGAACTCGATATTTTCCTGTCCATTGTCCATCCAGTGCGTGACCGCCACAAAGCTCGGAATCCCGAGATCGCTGGTGACGTCGAGCACCCAAAGCCGGCGTCCGGTTTCGGCAAGCTGGTTTTGCAGATCACGGACGTAGGAATCGTCGAACTGGCTGAGGTCCACTGCCGCTCGCTGCAAGCGATTGTACCACCAGATTGCGTATGCATCCCGTTCCACCAGCTCGAGGAAGCCTTGGACGATCGCCTCCTCAAGCGTGTTGCCGGCCGCGCAGCCGTTGGAATCCGTGTGCATCTGGCCAGGGCCCCTGTAGAAAAAATACAAGAGGCTGGTCGGAAGATATTTGAAGCGTTCGTCGCGCAGAGACCAGACCGGTGACCATTCGATCTCGGCCGATTGATCGAATGGGTCTGGGATCATCTGCGAATCGTCCGATTCGGGCGCCGGCGCCTGGTGCCGCCGGTATTGCGCGTCGCTGAACAGCAAGACGTCGTTCGGGAGAATGGCATCGCCCGAGGGGAAATCCGTGAACCGCCGTGTCACTCTGATCTCGTCGCCCTGAAAAATCCCGGAATAACGCTCGATTGCCTCCATGAGTGCGCTGGCTTCACCCTGCTCGGCAGTGCTCCCCTTGCCGAAGCTGCCGCCGCTCAGTCCCGCCCTGAGCTCATTGACCGTTTCTGCCGGCGCCGAAAAATTGTGCGTGGCGTGGTAGTTGGTGTTCAACGGCAAATCGGCTTCGATGCGTTCGAGACGCGAGACCACGCCGGTGAGGGGGCTCACGTGCTTTCGGAAATGTGCGACCGTGGCCCCCGGCGAAACGGTCCGGTACCCCCCGCTGGTCATGACCAGCTTGCCGCTTGCGCCCACTTCGACCGGCAACGGCGCGCGGCTTGGGTCGCGCAGCTTTTTGCTGCCGCAGGCCGGACATTGCGGGCGGGTCGCCACGTAATGCTTTACGATGGTCGAGCCCGTCAGATCGAGGCTGATGATGTGATCGCGCAATTCCGTACGAAAGTCGGTGGCGATCGCTTTTGCGATCTCGATGGCCGCAAGCTGGATGGCACTCTGTCCAAGCGTGTTCCGGACGAGGGGCGAAACGGCGACGCAGGAGGCCTGTCTGCGGTCGAGAAGCGCCTTCACCTCTCGGTTCCGTTGCATGCGCTCGGCAAGACAGGCCCAACAGGCGCTCTTGCCTGGGCTGAACACTGGCCCCACCAGCGGGAAAATGCCGGAGGGTTGGACGAGTAGCCAGGGCGTGTGGTCCGACAAATGCCGCCGGTTCAATTCGGCCAGTCGTGCGTCAAGATAATCGCTCACAAGCGTGATCGTCAGGTCGGGGGAGCGCTTCACGACGCGAACGCCGAGCCCGCTCAGGGCGTCGCCGAGTTCAGTTGCCCCCTGCACATCGATGGATTGAATGCGCACACGACATTTCTGAAGACTTTTCTCCGCGGCCTCCGGCAACAGGCCAAGGCTCGCCCAATAGGCTGCCACAGCGCCAGCGGAAGAGCGCGACATCGGGACGATATAGCGGCGGTCGAGCAGCCGTTTTAAGGCTTCTTGGATTTTGTCGGATGGAAAATCCGGCTTTAGCTCGCGAACAAGCTCCCGAAAACTCTTTCCGCCTTCTCCTATCGCGGACGCGAGCGCGCAATAGAGCTCGCCATGAAGGAAGAACTTCCGGTGCTCGGAATAGAGGCACACGACATCGGGCGGCAGCAGATAGACAGTGAAATTCGGCGCGAATTGCGGAACGTCTTTGCTGTTCAGCTGCGTAGAGCTGGCCCCGCGATCGCCTGTCATGCGGCCAGCACGTGCGCCTCTATGCTTATCGACACCAGTGCGGATCGCCATTGTAAAGCAGGTATTCTCCGCGTTGCGAGAGCGCCGCCGTCTGGCTCGCGCTAGCGTTTCTAAATCAAGTTGGCCCTCCGCTCGGCCGTCCCGCGCAGGTCCGGCCGAACCTCGTCAAACCCGGTCAAGACGACCTGTGTCTGTCAACGTAATCGGAAAGTGCCAGAGTCTAGCACCAGCGGCAAGCTCCCCACGACAGACAGCAGCCGCAGCCTCCACAACCCCAGCCGCCGCCGCAGCCTCTGCAGCCGCCGCAACCTCTGCAGCCCCTGCCTCCGCAGCCTCTGCAACCGCCGCAGCCTCTGCAGCCGCCACAGCCTCGGGCAAGTTCTACGCCGGCCTGAGGTGTTCGGGCGGTTTCCTTGTCGAAGACATAGAACGTCGCCAAGCTGACGTCAGAGATTTCTTCGTCACCGAGATTGATGACCTGAAGCGGTGCCGTATTCTGCGCCGTCATATCCGCTATAGATGCGGATGCTCCGCCGTCCGCCACCGCCAAAGACACCCCGGCGATTCCCAGCACGGATGCAGCTTTACTCCGACGCTTTCCCTTTGAAGAGCTCTTCGCTTGCGACATAGCAGAGTTCCTCCTCTCTACTTCCTTCGACGAATGCATTCCATCCGTAGCATTTTCCGTACGCTTTGAATAGCACCATGCAAGCCGATTCATGTGGAACTTGAACACCCCCCATCACAAATCCATTTATTTTCAGCATGATGCGGACGCGCGCCAAGTTGTTGACGCCACGGTTTTCGGTTCTCCATCTTGAGGAAAATCTCCGCACGGTACGTCTTTCACGTCAGTCAAACGATTCAAGGATCACATCGTTGCATTTTGAAACCGACAATCAGCATGCCAAGCCGCTCGTCTGGACCAAGGCGGAGATGTATCAGCGCCGCGTCAAAGGCTGCGGTATCAGCCAACCTTCGAGCGGTTTGCCTTGGTTGCCCCTAGCGTCGCGCTGATCAAGGTGCGGCGCAGACGGTGATCAACCTGATGCGCGCACTTGATAACCTCAAGCCGCTAGAGGCGCTCAGGCCACCCGCCATCCATATTCACTTTACGAGGCCAAGAGATAAGATCAACGAATGACGAGACCGCCCAGGCGCCGATTGGCTAACTGCCCAGACCCCCGGCAACCGGCCACTCGTCGGCCCCCGCCGCGATATTCTCGGGCGGCGGGACATAACACATGATATGAATGAGAGGGAGCAGTGAACTTGGCCTGACCAATATTCTGCAGGAAGGCCTTGAGAATTTGACGGTCCACCACGGATTGCTCGCGTCGCGCTCACAATCCAATCCCACAGCAGAGCGGCCACTCGAAGCTTCATTGGGGCAGAAGGTGCCTCACCGGCACCATGATACGCTGCCCGAGCATCCCGGCTAAATGCCTTCCATGGCCGAGGCCAACGCGGAGGCGGCGCAATCCCTTAACCGAGCTCGAAAGTCGTAACACCGAAACAGCGATCAATCCGTTCAGCGGGGGATCCCTTTGTATACATGCGTGCAGTCTCGAACACCGGCTCCATGCCATGCCGTTTCGCCAGTTCGATGGCGGCGGGATGGCCTCGGGGGTATCGAGGAAGATAGGCTGACCGGGAACACGGGAGGCCAAGCCTTGAAATAGTGTGCCTGCGATGTGCGGATCGTCGGCAAAGAGCGGCCCGATCTTGAAACCCCGGCGGCATGCGCGCAGGACGCCGTATCCCTCAAGTCCCTGCTTGCCCTGGACTCCAAAGGCTGCCCCTTGCGGCTGTCGAATCCAACGGCGGAGAAAGCCCGGACGGGCAGNNCCTTGATGACGTATGTTGCGGCAGGCGAGCTTGAACCCGGATTTCCTGTAGTTTCCTTGCTGGGCGACGACGCCGTCCAGGCCCACGTTGCGCCCTCCCAAATAGGCCATCGCGGCATCCCAGAGCTGCAGGCCAAAACCTCGGCCTCGATATTGAGGCTTGACGATGTAGAATCCCAAGAACCCATAGTGCTTGTCATAGGCAACGGCGGAAACGCAGCCTATCGGCTCGCCGCCGGCGAATTCGCCGAGGAAGAATCCTTCCGGATCGGCGGCGTAGAAGCATTCCCCGTCGTGCGGGCCCGGATTCCAGCCCTCGGCGGCAGCCCATTCGAGGGCCAGGTTGAGCTCACTTTCAGCCATTCTTCGAACTACCAGCTTCGGGGAATTCATAGGTTCAGCTCTGGGTTCCGCACCAACCGATGGGTTTCTTGCCCGCGTGATAACGTCTAATTCAGCTAGTATGAATCACGGAAGTAAGGTGTTCCTCTAAACAAAGTGTTTTCCCAAAGAGGGCGGTGGGAAAACATCGCCGCCGCGCGGCTGCGACACCGCGCGGGCTCAAACGAGTATCCGCTCAACCTCGTCAAGCGTCACTCCTCGGCGCGGCGGTCGCAAAGCTGCGTCGTGCGCGTCGAGGCATTGGACATGCACTCGTGGAACCCGGGAACGGCGATAGGCACTTTAGCGACTGCGAATGCCGCCTTCAACGACTTCCCTAAGTTCCGTTCGCCCGATAGTCTCCCGGCTCGTCGAGCATAGACAGGAGGCGACGATGGCGGAGGCAGTGGTGCGCGACCTTTATCCTGAGTGCTATCCGCACCCGCTTCAGTGAATGGCTTAAGCAAGGAAAATCGCAATGATACTTTGGCTTTCCATCCCAACGCTGTGGTGACAGACAGCCTCGGCTTGGCGCGCCGCCGCCACCGTCATGAACAAAGAGGTGAATGATGAAACTTGAAGAACGCGAGTATGGAGTGCTGGCTTTTGTCGATGACAACGGCCGCGTATGGGCTCAATGCGTCAAGTCCTCCCCAAACTCGTCCGATTATGGGATTGAAGGCCCGTTGAGCGGCTTCGTGAGTGACGAAGGAACCTTCACGATGGAAAGCGAGCGAAAGTTTCAAGATTGGCTCAACGATCACCTATTAGGTGAAGAACTCTTCTTCGTGAAGGACAAAGAAACCGCCTTGGATTTTGCCAAGCGCATCGCCGAGGCGGCGTGTCAGATTTTAAAAGACCGGAAAACATTATAACAAAGAAGAACGACACAAACCACGCGGTGACGCTCGCCGCGCTTGTGAAGTCCTCGAAGAAGGCGTGCCGGATCTCGACATGAAAGCGGCGCCGCTTAGTTTCAAACTGCCCGGCGCTGGTCACTGCGCCTGAACTTCCGGCAGCTGGTCAACAGCCATTCCTCTTACACCTGTTCAAGATGTGATGCGGTGTGGCTATCAATAGATTGCGCGGCTCCAGACTATTATGATTGAGAGAACCTTACCTCAGCTGACCCTGAATGTGTCGCGCAACCAACTCACGAGCCGCGGCTGATCACTGACAATATCGATCCCTGGTTCTGCTACGCGGTCAAATCCGTGTTTTTCGAGCAGGTCCAGCACACGCAAGCCGCGATTGGCCGGGTTTGTCACGGCGATGGCCCTCGTCGCGATTTCAATCGCAAGGGTGCGTGACATCTGCTTTGCCTTCATTGTTGTTTCTTCTCTGGTTGCGAGTATTTAACGATTAAACGTTGCCCCAGGCTTTTAGGCTGCCTGCGGGTTCCAAAGGCCTCTCTCATTCAAGATCGAGGACACCCTCCACCAATCTCAAAACATCAATCTGTGTTGTCGGGGCGATGTTGTAGCGGGGTCGCAAATTGAATGCGGGCTGGGCGAGCTGAAAAAGCTCGACCAGTTCGCGCCAAGTGTAGCTTTGGGTGAAGCGTCTGCACATGGCGCGAGCTTATCACATACGAGATCGGCGAAAAGTTGCGCCTTCGAAACCTCCTGTAAGCATGAAAGAACCATTCCTCACGCATATGCCCGAAAGCCTATGAGGCGCTCGCAAATTGCTCGAGCAGTGCGTCGCGCGCCTCCGCGATGCGACGGTAATGTTCGTTGCTGCCGCCTGCGTCGGGATGCGCGGTCTTGGCCAGCCGCCGGAAGGCGGCACTGATCTCCGACGGCTTGAGCGCGCCCTCCATCGGCAGGTTCAGGACCTCGCGGTGTTCCTGATCGTCGTCGAAATGCGGCTGAAACAGGAAGGCACGGCGTTTTTCTCGCGCTTCGAGGCGCAGACCGACCTGATCCTCCTGCCATCTCTGGCGCGACATGACGAGACATTCGCCAAAGGCGATCCGGCCCCGCGTTTCAAGTTCGTCAAGACTGAACGGCCCCACGACGCCATAGGGCGGCGCCAGAAAGGCGCTCCTGCCGCCCTCGCCATCCTCGATATGGCCGATTGTCGCCATATCGAGGATTCCCATCGAGCCGTTCCAGACGACCCATTCCTTTTTGTCCGTCATGCCGCGCGCTTTCATGTATGAGCCGGCGCCGCGACCCCGTCTTTTTGTGCGAAAGGGTTCGCGACAGCTGGACCGTCCGCGCGTCCATGCATGTTCAGAGCCAAAGGCGCGCGTCGAGCGGGTGACAGGCCGAGAAAGCTGCGCATCGCGGCCAAGAGCATTTTGCCGAGCGGCGCGCGGAGATCGCAATCAAATCATTGTCCTGCCGCTTGAGACCGGATGCAGAAAAGTTCGCGGCTCCGGTGCGCAGTAAACGCCCATCGATTTGATAGCTCTTGAGGTGCATCGGCGCGGCGGGCTTGTGGTCGGTTCGGAACCAAACAGCAGGAGCCTCGGCGTGTTCTTGGAAGGAGCTGTCGCTACCGTAAACTCGATCCAGCTGGCGCGTAGCCGCGAATCGGGCGACGCTCGCGCCTAAGCGGAGACGCGCTGGCCGGACAATGATCTTGTCACGATGGAAAGTACCAAGGTGGTGGCGCATTCAAGCGCAATTTTGATGCGCGATTTCCCAGTGGCGAGGCTTTCAGCATGAAGCAATAATGCTATATGGGCACGCGCGCGAAAGGGCGTCACCGAGTATTGCGCCGCGCGGGATTCCTATGAACTTAGCCAACCAATTTGGGGAATGACTGTCATGCCTGTGGATTTGAAGGGAAACTGGACGGACGCGGATATCGCCAAACTGATTGGATCGGTTACGGACGACCGCGATTGGCGTTTGGAGGTCGATGCGGACGGTATCGCAAATCTCTCCAATAAAACGGCAAATCCCACCGGCGCCGAGTATGACGAGACTTTGCATTGCTTTCTCGAAACCTGGATGCAGGGAACGGACTTTGTCGGCCCATCAGCGGCAGGCGACAAGGTCCTCGTAGGCAAAATTGCCAAAGCGCTGCGCGAGAATTATCCGGTCGTCAAGGCGGAGAAATTTGTCTATGTCGATTTGTAGGGAGAAGTCGGCTACTCCGCATATACAGGTGCCGAAGCTCGGATTTCCGCGAGAGAGCGATCATGAAAATTTGCGGGGTTTCGCGTGCTGCGATGGCCTTCGTTCTTTTCTCGGCAAGCGCTTACGCAGCGACGGGGACGGTGCCAATTCAGGAAGGCACCGTGACATTTATGCTGCCGCCCGGCAGCGGCAGCGGCGGCGCGCCGGTGACGGATTGTGTAGGTAAGACGACAACCGCAACGACCAATCAAATGGCGATCTTGGCGCCATGTTCGCAAAATGTGATCACCGCGAACCAAAAAACCGCGCCCGCCCTGATCGCGATGGACATCACGGACGCGAATGCTGCCGTGAATGCTGGTCTCATTCCGGTTTCGGTGCAAGCGCTGGGCATGCAGAACGTCGAGGTCTGGACGCACGGATCCATGGCCGTCAGGCTAGCAGCCGGCGCCAGCGGCATGTTCAGCGGCAATCTCGATCTCTCGAAAGAGCCTACCGGCCCGCTGCGTGCGCGCTTCATGGCGTGGAATTCGGCGCCCGGCGATAACACCTACACGGTGGAGTTGATCGGCGAAGAAACGCTGTTCATCAATGCCGGCGCGAAGACGCCCAGCCCTGTCCCGGCCGGCGCGGCTGGCATGGCGCTCGCGTGGCAGGATCAATTCGCGACACTCAACGCGACGCCGTGCAAGCCGGCTACCGGGGTCTGGCCGAATTGCACCGCGCCGACGGCGAGCGATGGCTTCACGTATCTCGAAAATATCGGCAATGGCTCGGATTACGGCGATTGCGCNNAACTATCACGATCCCTATGGCTACAATCGCAAGTGGTATTGCGGCCTGCTGCGCACGGCTTTTGCGGATGGCTCGTCTAACCTGCCGGCCATTTCCTACGGCTATTTTGAGTTCACCATCCTTGCGCCGAATGCAGCAGCAGCCACGGGCGCGACAGGTGGGACGTGGCCTGCTGTCTGGCAGACGACCCGCAAGAATACGGCGGCGACCGGCACTATTGAGCTGGACGAGGCTGAGCTATACGGCAACGGCCCGGCCTATTATCAATCCGGTGCCGGGGCATATGGGGCGGCGACCACAACAGCGACGGGGTTCGTTTACGCCGGGAATCCCAATGGGGATCTGACGTGGGACTGGCACCGTTTTGGCCTGCTCGTCACGCCGACGACCGTGACGTCATATTTCGACGATAAGCCGATGGGCAGCCAGCCAATACCTCAGTATGCTGATAAGTCGGCGCCGCTGTGGGGCTGGATGATGAATCTGGCGATGGGCTCGGGATGGCCAGTGAACGCACCGCCAGCCAAGCACTACGACATGTGGATCAAGGAGATTCGGCTGTATCGCTGACCGGCGTTCCGTCGAGGCAGGCAACATAATAGATGAGCATGTGCTCGCCAAAGCGTTCTGGCGCCGCGACGATGTGCGTTTGCCCACGGCGATGAAAAGCTTCTTTTTATGCGCACGCCGATGGCAACATGGGCCACCCTCAGCCTCGACGATCGCTCTTCATGTGATAAGCTGGCTCCATGTGCGGACGCTTCACCCAAAGCTACACCTGGCGCGAACTTCTCGAGCTTTATCGGTTCACCCAGCCCGCGCGAAACTTGAAGCCCCGCTACAATATCGCGCCGACAACGGTGATCGATGCTGTGAAATGGTAGTGTCTCTGTTTGAAATTTGACGCCATTGACTTGCTTGCGCCAAGCACCATGTCTTATTCATGTCGCGGTGTGGCGAAGCTCTACGGCACATAGCTACTTTTTTCCAGAGATGGCTCGCAACCACGATATAGCCCTGGTCATTTGCCAGGGCTTTCTATTTGTGAGGTGCACGACGGCGCGAACTTTTTCGCCCCGGCCTCAGGCGGTTGCGAAGCCAATATCGCTGGTCTGGGTCACCCGGGCGATGCATGGCAGGATAAATCGTATAGCGAAATCGTGCAGTTCGGCAGAGGTGCTGGCCGTGGCATCCTCGACGATCACTAGCTCATAGCTATGCTCCCATGCCTGCCGCGCGGTCGATTCGACACCGAAGTTTGTCGCGATCCCGCCTAGCACGATCGTCCGGATGCCTCTGCGTCGAAGCTGGAGGTCCAGTTCCGTGCCGTAGAAGGCGCCCCATTGCCGTTTGGTGATGCCGATATCGCCCGCTTCTGCGAGGCCGCCGCCCAGGTCGCTCCAGCCCGCTGGCAATCCGCCTGCTGGGAGCGGTGTGGGCTGATCCACAGGTTGGCGGAGCGCGTCCGCGTAATCATCCGCCAAGGCGAAGTGGACAAGCACAACAGGCGCGCCTGCGGCGCGGAACCGCTTGGCGAAAGCGGTAGCGGTGGCCAGAACATCGCGGCCTGATCGTGGCGCAAGCGGCGTGCCGATGATGCCATTCTGGAGATCGATCAAGACAAGGGCAGTCGAACGAGGATCGAGAATGAGCATGATGCAAATCACCGCAAAAGAGAATCCTTCGAATACGTCAGTCCGTTAAGGACTGATCTTGAACAGCGCAAAGGGTCCGCTCGTGCCGTCCGGCTGTTCCCCCAGATCGTTCCGAACCCCGACGACCGTGCCGACAATGTGGTCATCGTCAATGAAGAACCCTTGGATATTGTAGACGGCCGATAAACCTTCGCCGGTTGCCACGATCCCTTCCGGCAGGTTTTCGATCTCCACGGCAGGTGTTATCATGCCATTGATCGTGAGCGCCACCCAACCATGAGCGAATGTGAGCGTCCCCGTGATCTTACCACTCGCGTCGGTGGAGGCAACCAACTCCCCAGGCGGAGCCCATGGGACTACGATTTGGGTCGAAGTGTCTTCCGCCTTAGTACGGAAACTACGGTACGACCACTTTCCGGTAAGTTGCGCCATTGTTAACCTCCCTAAAAAGAGATGATCGCACTTCTGCAATCAATCCACAAATCCGGTCGTCGGTTATGGGATCAATGGAAAGATCTGGAGACGGGCGAGACGATTTCGAGCGCCACGTTGATCGTGACTGCGGCCAATGACTTCACACGGCCCATTCATGACCGCATGCCGGTCGTGCTCGGGCGTCGGGACCATGACGCTTGGCTCACCGGAAAGGCTGGCGCGAAACTCTTACGGCCCGCGCCGAATGACCTTTTGCGCATGTGGCCGGTCTCGAAACGAGTCAATGTGTCGGGCCGGGGAGACGATGACCCGAGCTTGGTTGAGCCTGTTGAGGATAATGCGGCTCAAGTTTTCGGCACGCCAGGGGGCGCTACGAAGACAACGGATTAAGATCACGGGGGTAGCGGGGCCGAACGCTTATTTCGCCAACCTCAATTTTTACCCTTTGTGCGATACAGAGCAAGATATACGACGCGATTTTCGCGCTCACACCTCGCTTTGACCCGCCGCGCATGCTCGTCCGCAGCCACTCGTGTCGCCAAATCCTCTATTGCCGCGTCTGTCAAAGCGGACAAGCCACGCCACATCAGAATATTATCCAGTGACTTGCGAATTTCATGATCCCGGCCAGCGCGTGAGATCGTCGCGATTATCCGCGTGCAGCGATCACGCCTCGTCACCATTTGCCCCGTGTTCGCCATCTCGTTCATGCAGCCATTTCCATACCGAACGGCGGCTTTTGATGGTGCAAATGGTGAGCCCATACCGAACCGTTATTTGCCTCGTTACAGTCGATGAGATTATCGAAAGCGACGGCTGCCAATGCCGATCGATGGGTAACATACGGGGCGGTGGCGACGTGGTGGCGACTTGTTGCCAAACGACCAATGAAAAATTGGGTTTTCCGTGTTTAACTTATTGATTCTATTGGTGGAGCCAGGCGGAATCGAACCGCCGACCTCTTCAATGCCATTGAAGCGCTCTCCCAACTGAGCTATG
>PLUZ01000419.1:0-2281 GCA_003162995.1 Methylocapsa sp.
CCGACTCAACTACTTCCCGGACGGACACTCAAAAGCGGAAGTAAGTTCGCCGCCGAGCGTCACGTGACTTTATTCGTCATTCCCCGTCTTCGCATCCGGAGCCATTGCGCTCCGCCCGCCGAAGCCTTAAAATTCATATTCTATCCCTTTTTTGCGCTTGTGGGGATCGCCCGCCACAAACGGTTGCCGAGGCAAGTGATGGCTGTCTAGGCACTGAGATGGCGCCAAACTAATCTTGCGGCATGCCGGGACGCTCCCTATAGTGGAGACACAATCGGGCATCGGATGCCAAGCAAAAGAAACCCGTCGATGGCTTGAGTGCTTAGAGTGCGCGCGTGAAATGCGCGGCCGCGAGAGAACGCGGGGAACGGGTCGATTAAGGAAGTCTCCGGTTATCGTGCCGGGACGCGCCCGGCAGTCCTTACGTGAACGGCAGAGGTCCGCCGCGATGGAATTGGAAATCGAAACCTCCGCCGTCGAAAATGGAGTGCCGGCAGCCGAAGGCGGCTCAAGGACTCGAACAGACGTCGCGGTGATCCGGGACGCCATTGTCAACAAGCTCACCTACGCAATCGGCAAGCGCGTCGTCACCGCGCGTCCGCGCGATTGGTTTGTCGCGACGGCACTCACCGTGCGCGACCGGGTCGTCGAGCGTTGGATTGCCTCGAACGACGAAGCCCAGCGAACGCACCGCAAGCGGGTCTATTATCTCAGCCTTGAGTTTCTGATCGGCCGTCTGTTGATCGATGCGCTCACCAACATGGAGATGATCGAGCCAACCCGTGCCGCGCTCGCCGAACTCGGGGTGGATCTTGAGGAGTTGCGCGAACTCGAACCGGATGCGGCGCTAGGGAATGGCGGCCTCGGCCGGCTCGCCGCCTGTTTCATGGAAAGCATGGCGACGCTCTCGATCGCCGCTTATGGCTACGGCATCCGCTACGATCACGGCTTGTTCCGCCAGCGGATCAAGGACGGGTGTCAGCTCGAATATCCCGAAGACTGGCTGTCATTTGGCAATCCTTGGGAATTTCCACGGCCGGAATTCGAATATGAGATCGGCTTTGGCGGCCGCATCGAGGCCGAACATCGGGAAGACGGATCGGTCAGGCATATTTGGCATCCTGGCGAAACGGTCAAGGCCGTTGCTTATGACACGCCGATTGCCGGCTGGCGCGGTGCCCATGTCAACGCCCTCCGCCTGTGGTCGGCGCGGGCGCCCGATCCTCTCCAGCTCGATATGTTTCACAAGGGCGATCATGTCGGTGCGCTGATGGACCAGGTCCGCGCGGAATCGATCTCCAAGGTGCTCTATCCAAGCGACGCCACGCCCGCAGGCGAGGAGCTGCGTCTGCGCCAGGAATATTTCTTTGCTTCCGCCTCGTTGCAAGATCTGGTGCGCCGTCATCTCAGCCAGCAGGGAGGCATCGAGTCGCTCGCAGACAAGGTGGCGATCCAGCTGAATGACACGCACCCAGCGATCGCAGTCGCCGAGCTGATGCGCATTCTGATCGACCTCCACGAAGTTCCGTGGCGCGAGGCGTGGGCGACCACGCAAGCCACCTTCAGCTATACCAACCANNCTGCCGCGCCACATGCAGATCATCTATCTGATCAATGCCATTCATCTTGCCCAGATGAGCAAGCTTCCGGATGTGACCGGCGAGAGGCTCTCGGCGCTGTCGCTCATCGATGAAGCGCATGGGCGGCGCGTTCGTATGGGCCATCTCGCGTTTTTGGGCTCGCACAAGGTGAATGGTGTGTCGAAGCTCCATTCGGACTTGATGAAGGTCACTGTGTTCCGCGAGCTTGACTCCGTCCTCCCTGGGCGGATCACCAACAAGACCAACGGCATTACCTTCCGCCGCTGGCTCAGGGAGGCCAATCCGGGCTTGACCTCGCTCTTGACCGAGGTCGCGGGCGACCGGATTCTTGACGATGCGATGACTTTGGAGAAGGTCGCTGCGGTCGCCGGCGATTCGTCGTTCCAGGAACGTTATGCGGCGCAGCGCCGGGCGAACAAAGTCGCGCTTTCCAAGCTCGTTCGGCAGCGCTTGGGCGTCGTGCTCGACCCGGATGCGCTTTTCGATGTGCACATCAAGCGCATCCACGAATATAAGCGCCAGATCCTCAATATTTTCGAGGCTGTTGCCGTCTATGACGCGATCCGCGCCCAACCCATGCGCGATTGGATACCGCGGGTCAAGATTTTCGCGGGCAAGGCGGCGGCGAGCTATACAACGGCGAAGCTGATTATCAGGCTTGCCAATGATGTCGCCGAGAT
>PLUZ01000419.1:2360-8363 GCA_003162995.1 Methylocapsa sp.
TGACCATTGGCACGCTCGACGGCGCCAATGTCGAGATCCGCGAGCGCGTTGGCGCGGAAAACATCTTTATTTTCGGATTGACGGCGGAGGAAGTGGAGGCACACCGGCGGCAAGGGATCGATGGGCGGGCGGCAATTGAGCGGTCCGTCAAACTTGCCGAGGTGCTCGATGCGATCGGTTCGGGCGTATTTTCTCCCGACGAGCCGGACCGTTATCGAGGTCTCGTCGATATGTTGACGCATAACGACTATTTTCTGGTCACTGCGGACTTCGACAGCTATTTCGAAACCCAGCGCTCGGTGTTCCGGCGCTGGCGCGACAAGCACGCTTGGTGGCAGGCGGCCGCCCTCAACACGGCGCATATGGGCTGGTTCTCCTCCGACCGTACGATCAGCGAATATGCCGAGGAAATCTGGGACGTTCCGGTGAGGGCACCCGGAAGGGGCTGACATGTGGTGGTTCGGGCGAAAAAGCGGCGGAGACAAGCAAGCTGCCGCGAGCCCACAGTGGCGGATCGGCGACGGCACGGTGCAAGCCTTACTTGCGGCGCGCCACGCCGACCCCTTTGCTGTTCTCGGCCCGCATGAGACTCCGGATGGACTTGTGATCCGTGCCTTGGTGCCGGATGCCGAGAGCGTGACGGTGGTACCCGGCGACGGCTCTGGGGACATCTCGCTCCTCTCACGTGGCGGCGGCTTTTTCGAAGGTCTTATCAAGCAACGGATGAGCCGGTTTCCCTATCGGCTGCGGGCGGCGAACACGGGCGGACAATGGGAATTCGTCGATCCCTACGCCCTCCCGCCAGTGCTTGGCGCCACCGATGATTACCTCTTCGTTGAAGGCACCCATTGCCAACTCTATGAACGGCTCGGGGCGCATCCCATGCAGTTCGAAGGGATCGATGGGGTGCATTTCGCGGTTTGGGCGCCGCGCGCACAGCGAGTCTCGGTCGTTGGCGACTTCAATGCCTGGGATGGGCGCAGACACCAGATGCGCAAGCGCATCGATTCCGGCCTTTGGGAGATTTTCGCGCCCGGAGTAGAGGAAGGCGCCATCTACAAATATGAAATCATCTCTAATGACGGCCGTCTTCTGCCGCTGAAAGCTGATCCGGTCGGTTTTTCGGGCGAATTGCGGCCTTCGACAGCGTCGATCGTTGCCCATGCCGGGAGCTTCGTCTGGACTGACGCGGATTTCCTCGATCGGCGCCGGAGCGGTGATCCGAGGCGCAAGCCGATGACGATCTATGAGGTTCATCTCGGCTCGTGGATGCGCGGGGACAATGGGCAATTCCTCTCCTATGATGAACTCGCTAGGCAACTCATTCCTTATGTGTCCGATCTTGGCTTCACCCATATTGAGCTGCTCCCCATCTCGGAGCATCCGCTCGATGCCTCCTGGGGCTATGAGCCGATCGGACTTTTCGCGCCGACCCGGCGCTTCGGCGATCCCGCGGGTTTCGCGCGCTTTGTCGATAAAGCGCATGTGGCGGGCCTCGGCGTGATCCTCGATTGGGTTCCGGCACATTTCCCGACCGACATTCATGGCCTCGCGCAATTCGACGGCAAGCCGCTTTACGAACATGCGGACCCGCGCCTTGGGTTCCATCCCGACTGGAACACTGCGATATACGATTTCGGCCGCCGCGAGGTCACGGCGTTTCTCGCGGCCAATGCGCTGTTCTGGCTCGACCGCTACCATGTGGACGGACTTCGCGTCGATGCCGTCGCCTCGATGCTCTACCTCGATTATTCGCGCAAACCCGGCGAATGGCTGCCGAACTTCGACGGCGGCAACGACAATCGCGATGCCGTGGCTTTTCTGAAGCGGGTCAACGAGCTCGTTTATGCCACGCACCCGGGAGCTGTGACCATTGCGGAGGAGTCGACGGCATGGCCGGGGGTTTCCATGCCGACGCATGCGGGCGGCCTCGGCTTCGGGTTCAAATGGAACCTGGGGTTCATGCACGATACGCTTGATTATATGGCGCTAGAGCCCGTGCACCGGAAATGGCACCATGACAGGCTCACCTTCGGCTTGCTTTATGCTTTCTCCGAGAATTTCGTGTTGCCGCTCAGCCACGATGAAGTGGTGCACGGCAAGGCTTCGCTTATCAACAAAATGCCGGGCGATGACTGGCAGAAGTTTGCCAACCTTCGTGCCTATTACGGCTTCATGTGGGCGCATCCCGGCAAGAAGCTTCTGTTCATGGGACAGGAGTTCGCTCAGCGGCGCGAGTGGAACGAAGATTGCCCCCTCGATTTCCATCTGCTCGAGTTTCCGCTGCATAAAGGGATTCAACTCCTTGTCAGGGACTTGAACCGTCTTCACCAGACGCAACCGGCTCTGCATGCGCGCGACTGCGAGCCGGAAGGCTTCCGCTGGATCGTGGCCGATGACAGCGACCAATCCGTGGTGGCTTTCGCGAGATATGGAGAACCGCAGGATCCGCCTGTGGTCATGGCCGCCAATTTCACGCCGGTGCCTCGGCACGGCTATCGGATCGGGCTGCCGTGGCCTGGATGGTGGAGGGAGATTCTCAACACCGATGCGGAGATTTATGGCGGTTCCGGGATTGGCAATCTCGGAGGGGTGACAGCGAACGATATTCCTTCGCATGGCCTGCCCGCCTCGGCGGAGGTGACGCTGCCGCCGCTTGCGGCCATTTATTTCCAACTCGCGGATCAATGAGGAGGCAGCTTTCGCGCATGATCAACGGCACAATGTCTTAAAGGTCTCGGGAGAGCACAAGGATGAGATCGAGCGCGCCGATCGGACGTCACGCCATGGCCTTTGTTCTTGCTGGCGGGCGCGGCAGCCGTCTCTTGGAATTGACGGACCGGCGGGCCAAGCCCGCGGTCTATTTTGGCGGTAAGTCGCGGATCATTGACTTCGCCCTTTCCAATGCCTTGAATTCCGGCATCCGCCGGGTTGGCGTCGCGACACAATACAAGGCGCACAGTCTGATCGGTCATCTCACGCGCGGCTGGAACTTCTTCCGGACTGGCAGCAACGAGAGCTTCGACATCATGCCGGCAAGTCAGAGGGTTTCCGAAAACCAATGGTATGCGGGCACGGCCGATGCGATCTATCAAAATATCGACATCATTCGCGACCGCGAACCGAAATATATGGTCGTTCTCGCTGGCGATCATATCTACAAGATGGATTACGAACTGATGCTGCAGCAGCATGTCGACTCCGGCGCCGATGTAACCGTCGGCTGCCTCGAAGTGCCGCGCAAGAATTCGTCCGGTTTTGGCGTCATGCACGCCAGCCACTCCAACACCATCACCGCTTTCGTCGAAAAGCCATCGGATCCGCCGGGGATGCCAGACAAGCCGGACAGTTGCCTGGCCTCGATGGGTATCTATGTCTTCGAGACAAAATTTCTATTCGACCAACTCGCCCGCGATGCTGCGTCCCCAAATTCGAGCCGGGATTTTGGCAAGGACATCATTCCTTACATTGTGACATGCGGAAAGGCGGTAGCGCACCGGTTTTCGGATTCTTGCGTGCGCTCATCGAACGAGTCCGGAGCTTATTGGCGCGACGTAGGCACGGTCGATGCCTATTGGGCGGCCAATATCGATTTGACGGATGTGGTCCCCGATCTTGACCTGTTCGACCGTGAGTGGCCCATTTGGACCGATGGCGCGGTGACGCCTCCGGCGAAATTTGTCCATGACGAGGACGGCCGCCGCGGCATGGCGGTTTCCTCTCTCGTTTCCGGTGGCTGCATCGTCTCGGGCGCCAGGATCCGGCGCTCGGTTCTCTTTACCGGGGTTCGGGTCAATTCCTATTGCTCGATCGAGAACGCGGTGATTTTGCCTTATGTCGATATTGCCCGCGCGGCGCGGCTCACCAATGTGGTGATCGATCGTGGCGTGAAAATTCCTGAGGGCCTCGTGGTTGGGGAGGATATAGATGCCGACGCCAAGCGATTCCGGCGCACCGGGGATGGAATCGTTCTCATTACCCAGCAAATGATCGACAGGCTCGGCGCATGAGCGAGATCACGGTCCTCGCGGTCGTTTCGGAAATCTATCCGCTGATCAAGACCGGGGGCCTTGCCGATGTTGCCGGCGCGCTTGCTGGGGCGCTTGCCGCCGAAGGTGTCGCGGTGGTGACGCTCGTTCCGGGATATCCGGCAGTGATGAGCAAGATCAACGCTGCCGAGCCCGTGCTGATCGAGCCGGACCTTTTCGGTGGTGGCGCCCAAGTGCTGCGTGCAAACGCCGCTGGGCTCGACCTTTTCGTGCTCGATGCTCCGCATCTCTTCGCGCGTCCGGGTGGCCCCTATATGGGACCGGATGGGCTTGATTGGCCGGATAATCCCTTCCGGTTCGCTGCGCTTTGCCAGATCGCGGCTCGCCTCGCGCTGGGGGAATGTCCGCAATTTAGGCCCGGCATTGTGCACGGGCATGATTGGCAGGCGGGGTTGACCGCCGCCTATCTCGCCTATGATGGCCGCCCGCGCCCGGCAACCGTGATCACGATCCATAACCTCGCCTTCCAAGGTCAGTATCCGGCATCACTCCTCGCGCCGCTGGGACTGCCGCCGCGTGCCTTCGTGCTCGAAGGAGTGGAATATTATGGCACGATTGGCTTCCTGAAGGCTGGTCTTTCTCTCTCCGATAGGATCACCACGGTATCTCCGGCCTATGCCGCCGAGATACGCACCCCGGAGCATGGGATGGGGCTCGACGGGCTTTTGCGCGCACGATCGGACTGCTTGACTGGAATAGTCAACGGGATCGACGACGCTATATGGAACCCGGAGCAGGATGCGTGGCTTGCGGCTCCCTATTCGTTTGAGACACGCGCAAAGCGCGGCCTGAACAAAGCTGCTTTGCAAAAACTCTTTGGGCTAGCTGCGGATCAGGATGCACCGCTCTTCGGCGTGGTGAGCAGGCTCGCCTGGCAGAAGGGCATCGACCTCATTCTCGCTAATCTTGATCTCATTGAGCAAATTGGCGGGCAGCTCGCCGTTCTCGGCTCCGGCGAAGCATCGCTCGAAGAGGCTTTCCGTGCCGCCGCGAAAGCGCGGCCGGGCCGCGTGTCTGCCATGATCGGCTATGATGAACGAATGGCGCATATGATCCAGGCCAGCGCCGATGCGCTGCTCATCCCCTCGCGCTTCGAGCCTTGTGGGCTGACCCAGCTTTGTGCCATGCGCTATGGTGCGGTGCCAGTCGCCGCGCGCGTTGGAGGACTCATGGATACGATCATCGACGCAAACGAGATGGCAATCGCGTCAAGCCTCGGCACCGGCATCCTCTTCTCTCCGGTCACGAGCGGTGGGCTCGGCGTGGCGATCGAGCGTGCCCGCAGACTTTGGGACGCGCCCAAAGTCTTTGATCGCATCCGCGCGAATGGCATGAAGACCGACGTTTCCTGGCGCCGTCCCGCCGCCGCCTATGCAAGGCTCTTCCGCGAACTCGCCTCAGCGGGCACTCGATGACGGAACGATCAAGCGACGCCGGTAACCTCTTAACTTGAATTGGGAAGATCCATGATCGAAATTTTTCCAACGACGCCCTTCGATGATCAGAGGCCCGGGACTTCGGGTCTTCGCAAAAAGACCACGGCCTTCCAAAAGCCGCGCTATGTCGAGAACTTTATCCAGTCGATCATGGATTGTCTCGAAGGCTTTGAAGGTGCGACGCTGGTCGTTGGCGGCGATGGACGGTTCTTCAATCGCGAGGCGATCCAGATCGTCTTGAAGATCGCCATCGCCAATGGGTTTGGCAAAATTCTGGTCGGGCAGGGCGGGATATTGTCCACGCCCGCGGCCTCGAACCTGATCCGCCGGAACAGTGCCTTTGGCGGCGTTATCCTCAGCGCGAGTCATAATCCGGGCGGCCCCGAAGGGGACTTCGGAATCAAATACAACGTAGGAAATGGCGGTCCGGCGCCGGAAAAACTGACCGAGGCTGTGTTTGCCAGTTCGAAATCCATCACCCGATATAAGATCGTGACGGCGCCGGATATCGATCTCGA
>PLUZ01000334.1 GCA_003162995.1 Methylocapsa sp.
ATTTGTCATCAAGGCGATCTGGAGCGCGGTCCAGCACATGGGCTTTTCCGGCGGCCCCATTCTCGAGCCGGGCTGCGGATCGGGACTTTTCTTCGCCCTTATGCCCGACGCCCTCGCCAGCAAAACCAGCCTCACCGGCATCGAGGCCGATGCGTCGACGGCGCGCATCGCCGCCCTGCTTTATCCAAACGCCTGGATCCGGCATGAGGATTTCACCAAGGCGCGTCTGGCGCAGACCTACGCTCTCGCCATCGGCAATCCGCCGTTCAGCGATCGCACTGTGCGTGCCGGCGATCCGGCTGGCCGGCTCGCTCTCTCCCTGCATGATTATTTTATCGCACGGTCGATCGAGCGCCTGAAACCCGGCGGCCTCGCCGCCTTCGTCACCAGCCGCTGGACGATGGACAAGGCCGATCAGAAGCCCCGCGAACATATCGCATCCATGGCCGATCTCATTGGCGCCATCAGACTGCCGGAAGGCGCCATGAAGACCGCCGCTGGAACCGAAGTCGTCGCCGACATCCTTTTCCTGCAGAGGCGATTCCCCGATGACCCTCGCGGCGACACTCATTGGGACACGCTCATGGAGGCGTTGGCCGCCGAAGACGGCGAACCCGCCCTCTCCATCAATCGGTATTTCCTCGAACATCCCGAAATGGTTCTCGGCCGCCATGCGCGGACCAGCAGCCCCTTCGGACCCGCTTATACGTGCCTGCCACATGCGCAGGGCGGCATCGAGGAACTCCTCGACAGCACCATCCATCGCCCGCCCGCGGGCCTCCAAAAACCGCCGGTGGAGCACACGCAGACTCTTCTCCACGCGCAGCCAGACATCGAGGTCGGGACCGCCGCGGAAGGGGCAACCATTAAGGAAGGCAGCTACGTCCTCGAGAACAACGCGCTTTTCCAGATCATCGATGGCGCCGCCGTCCCCGTCACGGTCCGCCACGGCAAGGGAACTGATGGGATCCCCGCCAAACACGCCAGGATCATCCGCCACCTCGTCCCCATCCGCGACGCCCTCCGCGACGTCCTGCGCGCTCAGGAAAACAACGACCCATGGGGCCCGGCGCAAGTGCGCCTTCGCGTCGCCTACGCGAGCTTTGTCCGCAATTTCGGCCCAATCAATCTCACCACCATCTCGGAGACGGCGGACCCCGACAGTGGGGAGACGCGCCAGACGCAAAGGCGGCCGAACCTCCAACCCTTCCTCGATGATCCCGACGTTTGGCTCGTCGCCTCCATCGAGGACTACGACCTCGAAACCGGAAAAGCCAAACAAGGCCCAATCTTTTCCGAACGCGTCCTGCATCCCCCCGTGACGCCCCTAATCGAAAGTGCGGCCGACGCCCTCGCCGTTACCCTGCACGAGGCCGGATACGTGGATATCAGCCGGATCGCCGAACTGATTGGACGATCGCGCGATGAAGCCATCGCCGAACTCGACGACCGCATTTTTCTCGATCCCCAGCTCACGATCGAACACATCGAAAGCTGGCAAACCACCGACGCCTATCTCTCCGGCCCTGTCCGCACCAAACTCGCCGCCGCCATCGCTGCCACCGCGCTCGATCCTCGCTATCAGCGCAACGTCGACGCCCTTCGCCAGGTCCAGCCCGAAGATCTGAAACCCTCGGATATCGGCGCCCGGCTCGGAGCCCCCTGGATTCCGGCCGAAGACGTGGCTCTGTTCTCAAAGGAGATCATCGGGATCGAAACCTTCATCCATCACACGCCCGAAATCGCGGCCTGGACAATCAACGTCAACGCCTTCGCCGGACAGGCCGCCGCCACCTCCGAATGGGGCACCGAGCGCCGCCACGCCGGGCAACTTCTCAGCGACGCCCTCAACTCAGCGATTCCACAGATCTACGACGTCTTTACCGAGGACGGCCAGGAAAAGCGCATCTTGAACGCCGCCGAAACCGAGGCCGCGAAAGAAAAGCTCCAAAAAATCAAGACCGCCTTTGAACGCTGGGTCTGGACCGATCCCGAGCGCGCCGACCGCCTAAGCNNGGCGCCAGCAGCGTCATCAAATTCTACGAACATCAAAAGCGGGTCATCTGGCGCATCATCAGCACCGGTCAGACCTATGTCGCGCACGCCGTCGGCGCCGGCAAAACCTTCAGCATCGCCGCCGCGATCATGGAGCAAAAGCGCCTCGGCCTCATCACCAAGGCCATGATGGCGGTCCCCGGCCATTGTCTCGCGCAATGGAGCCGCGAATTCCTACTCCTCTATCCCAACGCCAGAATCCTCGTCGCGGACGAAACCAATTTCACCAAGGACAAGCGCCACCGATTTCTGTCCCGCGCCGCGACAGCCACCTGGGACTGCATCATCATCACGCACAGCGCGTTCAAATTCATTCCAGCCCCCGCCGAATTCGAGAAAATCCTCATTCGGCGTCAGATCAACGGCTATTCGGAACTTCTCGAACAAGTCGACGGCGACGATCGCATCTCACGCAAGCGCATCGAAAGCAGGAAGGAGAAATTGGAAGCAAAATACGAGGCCCTGCAATCGCGCAAAGACGATCTTCTCACGATCGGCGAGATCGGGATCGACCAGATCATCGTCGACGAAGCCCAGGAGTTCCGCAAGCTTTCCTTCCCGACCAATATGACCAGCCTCAAGGGCGTCGACCCGGACGGTTCGCAACGCGCTTGGGATCTCTTCGTCAAATCCCGCTACACGGCGGAGAAGAACCCTGGACGCGCTTTGATCCTCGCCTCGGGAACCCCGATCACCAACACCCTAGGAGAAATGTTCACCCTCCAGCGGTTTATGCAGATGGAGGCTCTCGAGGAGCGCGGCATTCACGAGTTCGACGCCTGGGCCGCGACCTTCGGCGAGACTCGCACCGAGCTCGAACTGCAGCCCTCCGGACTCTACAAACCCGTTACGCGTTTCTCCGAATTCGTCAATGTCGCCGACCTCATGGCAATGTACCGCTCGGTTGCCGACGTCGTCCTCAAATCGGATCTTCGCAACTATCTCCGGCTGCCCACGATTCTCGGCGGCAAGCGCCAGATCGTGACCGCCGATCCAACCCCGGCCTTTAAAGCCTACCAGCGCGTCCTCGCCGGGCGCATCGCCAAAATCGAAGAACGCAAAGGCAAGCCACAGAAAGGCGACGATATTCTTTTGTCGGTCATCACCGACGGACGCCATGCCGCCATCGACATGCGATTCGTCCTCCCTGATTACGAAGACGAGCCAGGCAACAAACTCAATCTCCTCATCAACAACGTCCATGCGATCTGGACGCGCACCTCGGATCGCCGCTACAGCAGGCCGGACGGCATCCCCTACGCTCTGCGTGGCGGCGCTCAAATGATCTTTTCCGACCTCGGCACGCTCAATGTCGA
>PLUZ01000061.1 GCA_003162995.1 Methylocapsa sp.
TAGGTCTTGTTGACAAATGCACGCATCCAAATCCGGATGGCGGCGATATGGACGAAGCCGAGATAGCTCGCCATGGTTTTATCGTAGCGGGTCGCCAGCCTTCGCGAGTTCTTGAGTTTATTGAAGCAGCGCTCGATGCGGTTGCGCAAGGCATAGATGTGGCCATCGACCGGGATTTGAACCTTGCGGTTCCGGCGCGTGGGAATGACCGGCGCGGCGCCCTTTTCCTCCAGTGTTTCGCGAATATGATCAGAATCATAACCGCGATCGGCCAGCAGGACTTTGGCCTCCGGCCCTTCCGCTTCCATCAAGGGGTCAAAGCCCGAATAATCCGAGACCTCGCCTGCGGTGATCTTTGCGGCTATCGGCAGTCCTTCGCCGTTCGTGCGGAGGTGAATTTTAGTCGTGAAGCCACCTCTTGAGCGCCCAAGACCCTGACTCGGAGTCCCCCTTTAGCGCCGGCTGCGCAGTGATGCGCCCGGATAATGGTCGAGTCGATCATCTGGACGCTTTCGCCGACGCCTTCGGTCTCGTTCAGGGCTTCAAGCAGGAACTCCCACAATCCGGCGAGCGTCCAGCGCCGGAACTGTCGATAGACCGACGACCATTTGCCGAAATGTCCGTGCAGGTCGCGCCACTGCGCTCCGGTGCGGGCGATCCAGAAAATTCCATCCAGAACAAGCCGATGATCTCTTGGCGGGCGGCCGCTATGCGCGCCGCGAACCGTCACGAATGGCTCAAAGCAGGCCCATTCCTCATCCGACATCAATCCCCGAATCAAGCGCGCCTCCTTCCGAAAGCGACCTTGAATCAGAACCTTGACCCGATGGGAATCCTATTTGTCAACGCGTCCTAGCTTCGCCTTATTGGTCGTGCCGTCGAGTGCAACAAGCAAAGCATCGATTTCGGCTTGTCGAACGGGATCAAGGCCAAGGAGTTTGGGAGCTATTTGTTCATTAATATTGGCGACCGCCTTCAAAACCCCTTTTCCATTGTAACGGCCTTTGTCCCCGTCGCGAAGTTCGACAGCTTCGAACAGGCCCGTCGATGCTCCCGAAGGAACCGAGGAAGACACCCTCACACCATTATCGAGAGTAAGGTGTACCCGCAGGGTTGGATTTCCGCGCGAGTCGAGGATCTCGTGGGCTTGGACAGACGCGATTCTGCTCATGGTATTTCTCCCTCCCTTTCCGAGTCTGTCGCAACAGTTTTGCTTTGATCGTCGGTGAAGACAAAAGCGTCAAGGCTACATGCATCACACTTCGGCACGTCACGATGACGGCCATGCATATTTAGTTGGTCGACGGCGATGCGCCGACTTTGCAGGAGAGATGTCGATAAGTCTCGATCACGGATAGATTGTAGGTCCGCCCGCGCCCAAACGATTTTTCTGGTCGCCTCGCAGAAAGGCTGCAGCGATAATGTTTTCGCGCCCACCCCTGGCACCCAGCGTCTAGGTTTGCGTTTCCGTTCTCAATAGCCAAACAGGAATTCACATCGTCGCCCTCTATCCTCCCCGGGGCGACAAAGACCCGCCTATGGCGGGATGCTCTAATTTCGCTCCCACCACAGCAGGACACGTGGCCCGTGCGTAGCAGGAGCCATCAGCCTTTGCGGCGGATATCGGGAGCTCCATCCCCATGATGCGCGAAGGATACTGGATGAAATAGCCGACGTCAAAATCTTCACGACACGACCCACCCAGAGACGTAATGACGTTAAGCGCGCGGTCTCGACAATCCTCACTTGGCGCAATTGGATACTCCCAGTCCCGACTGTCCACGCATCTTGACGATTAAACCTTTCGATCAACTTACAATCCGAGAGCATGCGGTGTCCTCTCCGGGCGCTCGTGAGATCCCAGTTAAATTTTTTCAACCGCGAAATGTGACCCAGCATGATCTCCTTGAACGCTCTCCTATTCCGGGCGTTATCGTCGGTCCCGACGCCGACCCCGGCGAAGCAAGAGATTCTTGGGAGACTGAACCTACTGCGGACGCGGCTCGACCAAGGCCTGCTTCGCGTCGCAGTGTTGGGTCAATTCAAACGCGGGAAGAGCACGTTGCTCAACGCGCTTCTGGGGGCGCCCTTGCTGCCGACCGGTGTTACGCCGGTCACCGCCATTCCGACGTTCATCAAGGCCGGCCCTAGAGCAATCGCCCGGATCACTTTCCAAGACGGCAAAGAACCATTTCTGACCACGATCGAAGGTGAGATCCCTGGCGTCCTCGAACGGTATATTTCCGAAGTCAAAAATCCACACAACCGCCTCAACGTCGAGAGTGTGGAGATCGAGGTCCGCTCGGAATTCCTGGACCAGGGAATTGTCCTCATCGATACACCTGGTGTCGGTTCGACATTCATTCACAACACGCGAACAGCCGAGGCGGTGCTGGTCGAATGCGACACAGCGGTCTTCGTCGTTTCGCCGGATCCTCCTATCACTGAAGTGGAGGTGACCTATCTCAGGAAGGTGCGGGAGCTGATTCCAAAACTTTTCTTTGCCTTGAACAAGGTCGACCTCCTGGATATCCAGAAAAGGGACATCTCGGAGCGCTTTTTGGCCGATGTGCTTAAGGCTAGTATCCCGCAGCCCCTCCGGATCTTCTCCATTTCGGCCAAACAAGGGCTCCAGGCGAAACTGGACAAGGACCCGCGGACTCTGGCGGCGAGCGGACTTTGCCATCTTGAAGGAGTTCTCGCAGGGGAACTCGCGCGGGAAAAGCACGAAATCGTCTTCGCCACGGGACGGCTGCGGTCGATTTCACTCGTCAGCGAATTGCTTTTCCAGAGCAAACTTGAACACAAAGCCTTGCTGATGCCGGAAGAAGATTTGAAAGAAAAGGCCGCCACTTTCGAGTCGAGCGTGGCCCGGTTCGAATCGGAACGGCGCACCTTATCCGATTTGCTTTCGGTCGATCGAAACCGCCTGCTGAAAGAACTTCAAGAAGAAACCGACGTGTTATGGCAAGAGGCACAATGCGAATTGCAGCAAATCCTCGTCCGGGTAGGTGGGCGACGTTTCGACGAGGCCGAGACTCGCAACCAGATCAAGGCAGAACTCTCGCAATATTTCGAAAAGGCCTTTCGAGAGATGGTCGAGATGTTCCGCGCGAAATTGAACGAACGTCTTGCGGTCCACACAGGCCGGGCGGGTGCCCTGATCAACCTCATTCGTCAAACAGCTGCGAATCTGATGGAGATTACGATAAGCCTGCCCCGATCGAACGAGGCCTTTGAAGTAAAACGAGAGCCTTACTGGGTCGTGCCTGAGACGGTAGGTTCTCTTTTGGGCATGTCTGCCAGCGCGGTTACTCGATTTCTGCCCAGCGGCATGCGCGAAAACCGGGCACGAAACCAACTCGCGGCGGACACGAAAAAGGCCGTTCTCCGGAACATCGCTAATCTCGACTGGGCGATACGGCAGAATATCGAGGAAGGGTTTCGCCGTTTCGAGTCTTCGCTGACCGAGGAGTTGTGCTCCGCACTGTTGGCGACACGACAAGCAATGCTCATTGCGAGCGAACGGCGGTGCGCGAGGGTCGAAGAAATAGACGCCTACGTCAAAGAGTCGACGTGCTCCATTGCCTCCCTGTCGGATATTTACACGGAGCTCGAGACCATCGGCGCCGATCCAATCCGATTGCAGTGAGGTCCGAAAAGCCAAGTCGAGGAGCCAGGTCGTGCTGAGATTGTCGAGATCACGGGTCATCAGTGACATCGAGTTCATTATTAACAATCCGGGCCCTGCACTCGGACAAAGGAAATGGATTTCAAAGGGAACCGAGTGTTCAGTCGACCGCCATAGTTTTGTAGGCGACATTTACAGCTTTCACGTGAACATTCTTCAGGTCCGCCTCCCCGCAGTAGGATCTCCCAAATGGAAGCTGCTCATCATTGGCGAATTCTGGCAAAGCGGCGAAGGAGAGAGCATTCACTCAACGAAATGGCTCAAACTCTTGCAAGGCAAACCGGGCGACGTGCTGAAGTGGATCAGCATGAACCGCGCCTCGGTGTCGCCTTCGATGAGCGATAGCGTGACGTCATAATAGGCTTAGGCTGGTTGCTAATTGGGATGAGAGGACGCCAGAGACAGTTTCTCTGAGAATCCTGGTTTGCCCCCGCCATCGGGCAACAGCTGGAGCCTTGGATTGCAACAAACCATAGCGCTAGCGTAGCATGATCTTCCTAGCCTGCAGCATTGACGGAGCCACATAACACGGTAATTATTGGAGCGGGGATGGAGTTCCCCAATGACCGCCAGTCGGCCGATGACTCCTGCCTTTGATAACTTGGTGAGCACCGCTCACTGAAAGGGGGAGTATGGTATGCGCAAGACCTTTTGCACCCTAAACTCAACAAATATCGTGGAGTTGCTCGCCGATCCGATCGTGCAAATGCTCATGAGGGCTGATCACGTCACGGAACAGCAGCTAATGAGTTTGATCAGCGATACGTCGAGCACACTCGCGGTAGGTTCGCAATCTGGTGCGGCGGCACATCCAAAGCCTCTGCCAGCGTTTGCAAATTATCGTCCTGGCGTGGGAATTATGATTCTCAACGTGAACAATGATGTGTTCGTGGGACATCGAATCAAGACAAAAGGCAACGCATGGCAAATGCCGCAAGGTGGCATCGAGGCGGGGGAGGAACCCTCTACCGCCGCATTGCGAGAATTGAAAGAGGAAATCGGCACCGACGACGCGGACATTTTAGCCGAAAGCAGGAGCTGGCTGCTCTATGATCTGCCCGAGGAGCTAATTGCTACGGCCCGGCATGGGCGTTGGCAGGGTCAGCGTCAAAAATGGTTTGTGATGCGTTTCAAGGGGTCTGACGCGGACATCAATATCAAGACCGGCGACCCCGAATTCTCCGCTTGGAAGTGGGTCTGTATCGAACGACTTCCGGACCTCATCGTTCCATTCAAGAGGCACGTCTATTTGAGCGTGCTAAATGAATTCTGCGGCCCTGCGGGGCCGCTGTAGAAGGACATTAGCGCGCCGACCACCACCGCATCTACGGCGTCACTCGGTTCTGTCGCGCCACCACCTTTAAAGGTGGTGGNNATGGAGAACTGGCTGATGTGTCATGGCGTTCCCCATTGGCGTCCGGGCAGCCACACGGCGTTCACCTGACCTGCGTCCCAAGGATCATCCCCAATGCATCAATTTGCGAGTCAGGCGAAGGACGTCGTTGTAGGTGGCGAAGATCATCAAGC
>PLUZ01000051.1 GCA_003162995.1 Methylocapsa sp.
CCGAATTGCTCACTCGATACTTGAAAACTAACATTCTTTATAGAATTCATATAGAAGTCTAGAATTGCTGAGTCTTAGTTTTCCAAGGAAAGCTAAACCTCTATACAATGTTGGGATCTTTTGTGAATATTTATAAGCCTGTTTCATAAACTTTATTTCATAAATTTAGTTTCATAAGTCGATCGCCCCTCAACAACCACCGCATTGAGCATCATAAAAATACCGGTTTTAGCTTATCATTTACGACCGTGACAGGACCAAAAAGCGTGATAAAATTGGCACGCTCTTTTTGAAACAGCTGCGCTTGATTTTTTGGACAGAATTCATATAACCAAGTAAATACATATAGTTAACTCTACAGCCCCCTTCAAATTTAAAATTTTATTCAGAAAGGAACCGCGGCGCTGACGCTGAACTGTCATATACGGCGTCTAGCCATTCCCTTCATCGAAAGCCGATTTGAAGGGAAGCTAAGTCATGAAAGTCCGGGCTAAGAAGCGGGACAATAAGATAGCCGTCGCGGCGATGGCCTTGGGCGCTTTCGCCGCCTGCCAGCCTATCTCGGCACGGGCCGATGACACGTCCGTCGAGATTCGTTTGCTCAAGGAGCGGCTCAAGCAGCTCGAGGAGCGAGTCGCCGAGCAGGGCCGCAAGGAGAAGGCGACCCAGGAAAAACTCCGCCAACAAGCAGCGCAGCAGCCTGCGCCACCACCAGGACCAGGAGGACCAGCCCCCTATGTCTTTCCTGCAGGCATCGGCGTTCCGCCGCAGCCCTCGCCGGGTGGCCTCACCGCAACCGAGGCAGCGGTTCGCGGCACACCCACCCTCGGTCCTTCCACGTTCTGGTTTAAAGGAGTCACCATCACGCCCGGCGGCTTCCTGGCATTGGAAAGTGTGACCCGCAGCGCCTTCCTCGGCGCCGATATCGGATCGCCCGGCTACTCGAATATCCCTTTCGCCAATGTTCCTTCCAGCCATTCCGGAGAATTCCGTTTCTCCGCTCGCCAGAGCCGCTTCTCGTTACTGACGCAAGGCGACGTTGACCCGGTGACCCATCTCGCGGGTTATGGAGAGGTGGACTTCCTCGGCGCCGCGCAAACCGCCAATTCCAATGAAAGCAATTCCTACAATCTACGCGCGCGCCATCTGTACCTAACCGTGGACAACGACTTTTGGGGCGCCCATCTCCTCGCCGGTCAGACCTGGTCCCTGGCGACCATGAACACCAAGGGCATCGTACCGCGGCAAGAGGATATTCCGCTGACGATCGATGCACAGTACGTTCCAGGTTTCGTCTGGCAGCG
The DNA here is from genome assembly GCA_003162995.1 of Methylocapsa sp. GTDB lineage: Bacteria > Pseudomonadota > Alphaproteobacteria > Rhizobiales > Beijerinckiaceae > Methylocapsa. Next base: position 1,305 of record PLUZ01000051.1, read on the forward strand.
CACCCCGCAGATCAGGCTCGTGAAGGATTTTGATTACAACATATCGGCCGCTATATCGGCGGAAAACCCCGCGACCACATTTGGCGGCAGCGCACCTACACTCTTCGACACCGGATCCATCATCACCGGGGTGAGCGCTGGCGTTCCCGCTCCTACCTTCCCCAACACAGGTGTCCTTGGCGGATCGCTGTTCAATTCCTCCAATGCGATAAATTTCACTCAAATGCCCGACATCATTGGCAAGGTGGCCTGGGACCCGACCATCGCCGACCGAACCATCCATGTGGAAGCCTTTGGCATCTTCCGCCAATTTACCGACAGAATCGTCTATCCGGTTGGCGTTGTGGGATTCCCATACGGCACGGGCCTTCAAAACCACAACAATACGTCCACTGGTGAAGGTGTCGGCGGCTCGATCCTTATCCCGGTTATTCCCAAAGTATTCGATATACAATTCTCCGGCTTGACCGGACGTGGCATCGGCCGCTACGGCTCTGGCCAGCTCCCCGACGTAACCTACAACGCAGACGGCAGCCTCGCCCCAATAGGAGAAACCATGCTGCTTGCGGGCGGCGTCTGGCATATGTTCCCCGAGCTAGACATCTATGGATATGCAGGCCAGGAATCCCAAGGTTCGAAGTGGGGCTTCTCGACCCCCAGCACTGGGCATACTGCCTTCGGGTGGGGCAATCCATACTTCATCAACACAGGTTGCAATATCGAAGACCTCGGCGGCGCCGCCGGCGCTGGCGGCGGCGGCTTTGCCTGCACCGGCAACACATCATTGGTACGGCAGGCCACAGTGGGCTTCTGGGACAATATCTACAAAGGTCCCTTCGGCCGGTTGGCGGGTGGCCTGCAATATTCCTTCACTCAGAAATACGACTTTGGCGGAATCGGAGGGTCGCAGGAGCGGAACGAAAATACGTTCCTCACCAGTCTGCGCTACTATCCCTTCTAAGCGCACGATCTTCGTTGCGATTGAGCAGGCTCGCTAGAGATGAAATGGTCCCCCAAAAGGGGACCATTTCACCGTTCACGGCATGAACGCACCAGGCGTGGCCGATACCCAGCTCTACATGATGCTTGGTTCAGCGGGTCGCTATTCCATCGGAGGCGGGCTGCCTTGTGCTAGCCCCTCATTTGCCTATGCCGCCCAGCAATGGCTCCCGGCGAATTCAATGAATTCCTTGAGGTCACCGACTTCACGCTCGTGCGACCAAAGGAGCCCGATCGCTCTCGATACGCCCAAATCCGAAACCGGGACCTGCTTGACTGACGAGACTTCGTAATGGGCGGGAACAAGAGCCACACCTATTCCAGCCGCCACGAGAGCTAGCGCCCTGTCATCCTGGTCGGTTTGATATACAATATGCGTTTTTATGCGGCGAATGGCCAGCAGGTCGGTTACGTCCTGATAAAAATCGCACCGCGTCCGTACGATCAAAGGCTCGCCTTCAAGATCGGCGAGCTGCACGCTTTCGCGGAGCGCGAAACGGTGGTCTTTTGGAACAGCCAACATATAGGGCTCTTTAAAAAGAACCCGGCTCGCGAAATTCAGATCCTTGCCCTCGAAAATTGTGAGCACCGTGTCGAGATCCTGTTCGGCGAGGAATTCGAGCAATTGCTCGCAGCTGCCATCGACCACTTCGATTGCCACATGGGTGTTGGCGCGGCGGAACGAGCTGAGCAGCTTGGAGACGCAGCTGCTGGAGAGCGACTGCAATACGCCTATTCTAAGAAGCTTCGGCGTGGCGATCGACTTGAGTTCGGCTTTCACCGCATTGCATGTGTGCAAAATCTCCTTGCCGGCTTCGAGCAACCGCACCCCGGCAGCGGTCGGCACCACTGGGGACCTCCGACGGTCAAGCAATTTGACGTCGAGTTCCGCTTCAAGCCTCGCAATGCTGGCCGAGATAGCTGGCTGGGATACCGCCGCGCGCTGCGCGCCTTTCGTGAACCCGCCTGCCTCGGCAACTGCAATGAAGTGCCTGATCTGAGTGAGCTCCATGCGCGGACAATATTTCTGTGTTGGGCATAGGATCAATATCCCTGAGCTTACCCGCGATCAATCTTTATTGAAGAAATGCACCTCTCTCCGAACCTTCATTTCACAACATTTCCCCCGCCGGAGTCGATCCAGCGGGGGAGGGAGAAGAGAAGTCACACTTTCGTTTTGTAGGAGGCATTCCGCCTCGACGTTGCTCCCCAGACATAATTTCCGACTTATCGGCGCCGGACTAGCGGAGCAGATTTTAGTTGAGCTTAATCCCAACAGCAAAGAACAACCGCTCCTTGGAACCATGAGTCCAAGGTCTTAACCTTGGCGGGGCCGAATGAGAACTCACGGCTCCGCCAGCGCTCAATCATTCAGCCGGCTCGACACCGAG
>PLUZ01000295.1 GCA_003162995.1 Methylocapsa sp.
CTGTGGCGATGACGCGGCCGACCCCGTCCCGACCGTTGTGATAAGTGTATTGAGCGATGGAATGGCATTTTCGAAATGGGTACCGCCGCTGCCGTAAGCCGTCGTCGACTGACCGGTATCGAGCAAGCTGCCGAGAGTTCCGGCCGCGGTTTGCGCTGCCGTCAAATTGTTCGAAAGCGCATAAAGCGTACCCATTTGTGAAATGAACGGATAGAGACCAACGCGGTATTGGTTGGTGATCGTTTCTGTGGCCGTGGCTGTGCTTAGAAGCGACTGGACCGCCGATCCCACCGCAGCGGCGCGCAATTCAATATTGTTCGACTGTGCGAGATTATAGCCCTGGCAGGCCTGTGCAGTGCTTGGCTTCGCGATGGTTGTGCACATTTTCTGCGAGAAATGACATGCGAAGACGCAGCCGCCCGGATAAACATTCTTGTTGTCGGGGCTGATCGCAGCAAGCTGGTTTTGGCCGGCTGTCGTCGCCGGAAGACCCATTGAGCCGGAAACGTCGAGAAGGAGATAAAAGTCGAGATATTTGCCCATGGTCAGGCTTGATGCCGAGGTGCCCGTGATATTGATTTGCTTCACTCCGAAAATAGGTCCGAATGCATTCTGCGAAGTGGCTTGATAGGTAATGGTCGCGTTGAACGTCTGCCCAGTCCGCGACATCGTGATTGTTGGCGTGGCCGCGATTTTGGCGGTGGATCCCGCGTTCGAATAGAATACCTTTTGGGCCTGAGCCTGGCCGGCCGCTTCGGCCGCCGTGCTTAGTGCCGGATCGGTCTGCGTCGCGGAATTCGCTTCGATGTAGCTTTGCGCCGCATTGATCGCCGCGATCGCCGCCGCGTCCGAGGCAAGGTCGAGCCGCGTCTTGGCGGCCAGTGCGTTATAATAATCGATGCCAAGACCTGCTGATCCGACAAGACCGAGGATGCTTAAAGCGGCGATCATTGCGATATTGCCACGGCGGTCGGCCCGGAAGCGACGCCAGAGAATCAAGATGGCGTCAACTTTCATGGGTACGAACCTCAGTCGATCTTCCAAAAATCATAGGTTTGCGATTTTCAAATTCACTGGATGAGTGGGAGATACTTTGGACATTCAGCGCCTATGCCATCGTCGCCGCTCGCGGTGTAATATTGGATATATCCGGGGGTGGCGCCGGGTTGCACATAGCGGGGCGCGAGATAGGCGGAACGCGCGATAGGAATCGTTCCGAAGAAGCCAAGTCCAAAAATCGGCGTGTAGTAGTAGAGGATATCGACGACGATGATCGACCCCCCCGGCGGGGCACCGGTCGGGAAAACATCCGTGGGAAGTGTCGTCTTGCTCGGCACCGAAGTGTCGGGAACCGCGGTAAGAGCAACCCCGCAGGATCGCTTATTGGGGCCGCTGTTCCAGACGACATTGGCAATGTAGCTGCAGTTCGACGTGCACGTTGTAGGGTTGGGTGTGAAAAGGACACCCGCCATCGATATCGATATGTCATTGTTCCACGAAATTCCCTTTTGCGCCGCGTCCTGCAGAATCTGCGGAAAGATCACCATGGTGGACTCGATGGCGAAATCCAGATCGATATAGGTGACTGACCACGGAATTCCTGTCCCCGTTTCGTTTGGGTTTTGGGCTTGGGTTTGGGAAAGCATCTCGACAATGGTAGTCGCGACCTGCGTCACTCTTTGCGCGGAGATGATTAGCCGCGCCGCCTCCACCGATCCGAGCATCAAGATCACAAGAATTGGCAGAACCAGTGCGAATTCGGTGGCAGCGATGGCTTGGCGAGCGGACCAAAACTGCTTGTCGCACTGGCGCAGCTTGGCCGCCGGGGCATGCTTGGGACNNTCAGCATCCCGAATAGGACGATTGATAAGGTTCGTTCTTGAAAGCTGCGGCGGCCGAGACGAGTTTGACCGTCTGTCCTTGAAAACTCGTCGTTACCGTGGGCAGCCAAACCGGTAAGATGAGGGGCATCGCATAAAAGACCTGCAAATAAACGTAATCACCGCTGCCACCCGGACAAAAAGAAGTCTGCGTGTTGTTGAGCTGCGGAATGATGATCGCGGTCTGTGTGCTGTTGACAAAAGCATAAAAGCCGCCCGGATAGCCTGCTTCCGAAACCGTCTGAAGGTTGACGATGACATTGCCGCAAGACATGGCCGCGGGGAGAAGAGGGCACAGCAAATTGTTTAAGAATTGTGTCTGCGTTAGACTTCCGTTTTGAACCGATCCGACCAAGATCTGGCGGGCCGCTGATTCGGTCGCATGATTGAGCATGCCGGAATAATAAACGAACAATGCGCTCTGAAAGATTTCGAGGATCATCAATAAAAACGGTGCTCCGATGATCGCGAGCTCGACCGCCACGGCCGCTTTCCGCTCCTTAAGAAATCCGCGCGCGTTTCGTAGGAGCGCTGCCGCAGAAACAACGCAAGAAGCACGTCCTCGCCGACTCAAGCTGGCGAGTTGGCACCATAAATTTCGGATATGTTTATAAATTAGTGAGTGCATAATCGCTTTTATGAGTCCACTTATGCCGTCTTATTTAGAATTGCGTGGACTTTAAATTAATATACGAGCCTCTTTAATTATCTATCTAGATAATACTTGTAATTAGCCTGAGCGCTCGCTGATCGAGCTTGCCGAGGATATTCGCGCCTTCCAATTGGTGTGAAAAAGGGAGGGCGTCGTGAGGACAGAACCCTATCCTTTGACCGGTGAAATCCGGTTCTGGCAATAAATGGTTAACAGCACTACTGTTAAGAGCCTGTTTCCGGCCCGCGCCACCTTCGCGGCGGACTTCCGGTTTCACTTGGGTTCAGGAGCTTGCAATGGTTGAGATCGACGAAACCGCTTCGAACATCCTCGAAAAACTTTCTACAATTCTCGAAAAACCCTACCGCGCGCTGGGGCTCGGCGCCGGCCTCGTGTTCCTGCTTCTGCTTCTCTATCATTTGGCGTATTTGGGAGGGGGCTATTTCGGTCCGTTCTTCACCTTCCTGCATGTGGTCTCTGGCATCACATGGATCGGGCTTCTCTATTATTTCAACCTGGTGCAAATTCCTATCGTACCGAATATTCCCGCTGAGTTGAAGCCCGCCATCGGCAAATATATCGCGCCCGAGGCGCTGTTCTGGTTCCGCTGGTCGGCACTCGCAACAGTGGTGACCGGCCTCATCGTGTTTTCAACGAGCAGCGCCGTCCACAACTTTACCATTATTACCGGGGCCATCCTTGGCCTCATCATGGCCTTCAACGTCTGGTACATTATTTGGCCGAACCAGAAAAAAGTGCTCGGCCTCGTTCCCGCCGACGACGACGAAAAGGCAAAGGCCGCGCGCCTCGCCATGCTGACTTCGCGCACCAACTTCGTCCTGTCGTTGCCGATGCTTTATTGCATGGTGACGGCACGGCTGCTTGTTGGATGATTATGGAGTTGATGCTGAATCTTCCGCGACGCTTGACCTGTGCAAGCGCCGTGGCGCCTATTCCACCGTAACGCTTTTTGCGAGATTGCGCGGCTGGTCGGCATCCTTGCCCATGACGACGGCAGTATGATAGGCGAGCAATTGGACCGGCACCGCATAGACCATCGCCGCGAATTCCGGCGCGACATCCTGCATGACAATGGTGGCGGTGGCCTCGCTCGCAAAATCGCGGGCGAGCTGGCTGCCGCCAATCAAAATCAGCCTGCCGCCGCGGGCCGCGACTTCCTGCATATTCGAGATCGTTTTTTCAAGCACCCCATCATTGGGAGCAATGACAATCACCGGCATGTCCTGGTCGATGAGCGCNNCCCTCAAGCGCCAAGGGATAGGACGTACCGCGGCCAAGGTAGAGCACGTCCCGCACCTTGGCGATTTCGCGTGCCAATACTTCGACCGCGCTCTCGCATTTGAGCGCTTGCGCGATTAACCCTGGGATTGCCATCAGCTCGGAAACGAGCTTTGCCTCGGTCTTCTCACTGATCGTGTTGCGCGCTCTGCCGAAAGCCAGCGCGAGGCAGGCAAGAACCGCAAGCTGACAGGTAAAGGCTTTTGTTGAAGCAACACCGATTTCCGGACCGGCAAGGGTCGGAGCGACAATGTCGCTCTCGCGCGCGATCGTCGATGTCGTTTGATTGACGACCGCCACGATCTTTTGCCCCTTCGCCTTGGCGGCGCGAAGGCTCGCCAATGTATCGGCCGTCTCGCCCGATTGCGAGACAAAGAGGGTCAGCCCTCCTGGCTCAAGCGGAGGGTCACGATAGCGAAATTCGGAGGCGATTTCGACATCGACCGGCAGGCGTGCAAAGCTCTCAAACCAATATTTGGCGATGAGCCCCGCGTAATATGCCGTGCCGCAGCCACAGATTGTCAAACGTTGGAGAGAGCCGATATCAACGGGCGGCGCGAAAGGCAGCGCAGTGCGGCCTGCCGCCATATCGAGATAATGCGCAAGGGTCCGGCCTACGACCTCCGGCTGTTCATGGATTTCCTTCGCCATGAAATGACGGTAGTTTCCCTTCTCGACCAGTAGCGCCGAGGCTGGCGACTTAATCCGTCGCCTCTCCGCTGGTTTGCCCGCGGCATCGTAAAACCGCGCGGACTCATGGGTCAGCGCGACGAAGTCGCCGTCTTCCAGATAGGCGATCGACGAGGTGAACGGGGCCAGGGCGAGAGCGTCGGAGCCAAGAAACATTTCGCCCGTTCTGTCGTCTTCGCCAAAGCCCACCGCAAGCGGGGCGCCGCGGCTGGCGCCAATCAAAAGGTCGTTCTCGCCCTCGAAAATCAATGCGAGTGCAAAAGCGCCCTTGAGGCGCGGCAGGCTCGAAGCCACGGCCTCGACCGGACCGACGCCGCCGCGCATGGCTTCGCTCACAAGATAGGCAATGACTTCCGTATCGGTTTCGGTCGAGAATTCATGGCCCTTGGCTTGCAATTCGCCGCGCAACTCGCGGAAATTCTCGATGATCCCATTGTGCACGACGCCGACATTCGTGCTGATATGCGGATGCGCGTTCTTCTCACTAGGCCTTCCATGCGTCGCCCAGCGGGTGTGGCCTATGCCGATGTGCCCATCAAGCGGTTCGGCGGCAAGACGAAGTTCCAAATTCTTAAGCTTGCCGCTCGCCCGCCGGCGGGTGAGGCGGCCGTTTTCCAAAGTCGCAATGCCGGCCGAATCATAACCGCGATATTCGAGCCGTTTCAGCGCCTCCATTATGGACGCGGCAACCGGCCCCTTGCCTATCATCGCAACGATTCCGCACATTAAAACTCATCTTTCGTTTTGGGTTGGATTGCGCACTGGACGGCTTTTTGAAGCGCTCCGGGAGTAGCAATTCCCCCGGAGGGAGCCCCGCGCTCATTTCCGGTTCCTCTCCCGGAAAGCCTTAGCCCAGCCTGGCTTCTCGATCGGGCGCGCGCGGGCCAGCGCCAGCGCATCGGGCGCAACGTCTTGTGTAATCACAGATCCAGACCCGACATAGGCTCCGGCACCAATCTTGACCGGCGCCACCAAGGCGCTGTTCGAGCCGATGAACGCATGCGCACCGACCTCCGTGCGGTATTTGGAAAAGCCATCATAATTGCAAGTAATCGTACCCGCACCGATATTCGTTTTGGCGCCGATGCTTGCGTCTCCAATATAGCTCAAATGGTTAATCTTCGCGCCGGCACCGACCTCGGAAGCCTTCACCTCCACGAAATTGCCAATATGAACATCCTGTGAGAGGTCGGTGCCGGGACGCAGCCGTGCGAAGGGGCCGATCGTCGCATTTTTCCCGATCGTTGCCCCATCCAGATGCGAAAAAGAACGGATTAAGCTGCCTTCACCAACGCTGACTCCGGGACCGAAGACGACATGAGGCTCGACGACGACGTCGCGCCCAAGCACGGTATCAAATGCCAAGGTCACGCTCGAAGGATCGATCAATGTCGCCCCCTCCCGCATCGCTTTCGCGCGCAGCCGTTCTTGCAGGATGGTCTCGGCGGCAGCGAGCTGCACCCGGTCGTTCACACCTAGCACCTCGTCCTCGGCGGCAATCGCTGCGGCGACATTAAGACCGCGCGATTTGGCAACGGTGATAATATCAGTCAGATAATACTCCTTCTGACTATTGGCGTTGCCAATGGCACTGAGTAGCGCTAAGGCGCGGTTTCCATCGAGCGCCATCAGACCTGCATTGCAAGTTTCAATTTCCCGCTCGGCTGCGGTCGCGTCGCGATCCTCACGTATGGCCTTGAGAGCACCCTCCTCCAGGATGAGCCTTCCATAACCAGCTGGCTGTTTGGTTTTGAATCCCAAGGCGACAACGGCGTTCTGTCCTCCTCCAAGAGCTTGGCGCATTTTGGCGAACGTCTCCGGGCGCACCAAAGGCGTATCCGCGAAGACAACGAGAAGATCGTCATAGCCCCTGGCGATCGCCTCGCGCGCGGCCAGCACCGCATGCGCGGTTCCAAGTCTCTCCGACTGGACCGCGATTTCAACATCGCTGGCGATTGCCTTGGCCTCTGCAATGACCGCCTCGTGGTTAGGACCCACAATGACAATGGTCCGATCCGCGCCAGCGTCCATGAGGGAATGCAGAACATGGGCAAGCATGGACCTGCTGGCAAGTTTGTGCAGCACCTTGGGACGCGCCGAGCGCATCCTTGAACTTTCACCAGCGGCGAGAACGATGGCAAGACATGTGCGGCCTTGAAGATCAAGAGGGAGCATGAAACAATTTTCTCCACGGACTGATGGCTCGTACCTGCACGGCGCAAGGCAATCAGCTTATATTCGCAAAATAAAAAATCTGCTTGCATCCGGTCTTGCGCGGCCGCTCCATAAAAACTCGACCACCACTTCGCGCTCTTTCTGGCCGGGCAGGCCGAATCAGGTTGGCGGCGGAAACGATCATTGGCCCGAAAAGACCAAAATAGGAACTTACGTTTGCCCGATTATCGGCTATAGAGAGCGAACGAAAGCGTTTTCTAGAGTTGCGGCGCGACAAGGCGCCGGCCAAGACGGATTCATGGTCAAGCGCCGGGAGGTTTTGAAGTTGGTCCTTGGCGGGATCGCGGCCCCGTTTGGCGTCAGAGTGGCGGGCGGCGTCGCCACACTTTGCGCCGCGCAAGAGTTGCCCAAGCAAGAGGCGCCCAAGGGCTTTGCCTTGGGAGAACCCGCCTCGTTCGATCCCGGCATGGTCACAGAGGCTGCCAGAACCCTCTCGAAGCGGCCATTCAGACCGCTTCAGGCCGACATCCCAGGCATCTTTCACGACCTTAGCTATGAACAATATGCGGCCATTCGTCAGCGCCCGGGGACCGCGATTTGGGCGGCCGAAAATACCGGTTTTGCGATCGAACCTTTGCATCGCGGATTCATCTTTTCGAGTCCGATGGAAATCAGTCTGGTAGCGGACGCTAAAGCACGCCGCATCCTTTATGATCCGGCCCTCTTCGACTTCGGTAAGCTCGCCGTCCCCGGCAACACCGGCGATTTAGGCTTTTCCGGTTTCCGCGTGCTCGCTCAAGGTCAGAACGGTTTTTCCGAGCTCGCCATTTTCCAGGGGGCAAGCTTTTTTCGTGCCGTGGCGCCGGACCAAACCCTGGGCACCATGGCAAGGGCCATGTCGATCAAGACCGCCGATCCGCGCGGCGAGGAATTTCCTGCATTCCGCGCAGTCTGGATCGAGCATCCGACGCTTGCCGCGGGCGCACTCGTCATTCACGCGCTGATCGACTCGGAAAGCGTGACCGGCGCCTATCGTTTTACCCTGCGGCCTGGCGACGCCACGATCATCGATACGGAATGCACTCTTTTCGCTCGGGTGGCTGTCGATAACCTGGGCCTCGCCACGATGAGTGCGACCCATCTCTCCGGCCCGATCGACCAGCGCCGTGATGATGATCTGCGTCCGAGCGTGAGCGAGGCGAGCGGTCTCCAGATGCTAACCGGCAAGGGGGAATGGCTGTGGCGGCCCGTGGCAAACCGCGACACTTTGCAAATTTCGACCTTTGTCGATGAAAGTCCGCGTGGCTTCGGCTTTCTTCAGCGCGACCGCAATTTCGATCATTACCAGGACGACGATCAGCACTTCGAGACCCGCCCCTCGCTCTGGATCGAGCCAATTGGTGATTGGTCCGCAGGCGGTTTTCAACTTATCGAAATTCCGTCCGATTCCGAAATCAACCACAATATCATCGGCTATTGGAAGCCGAAGCAGACGCTTGCCGCCGGAAGTGAAACATCTTTCGCCTACCGGCAGTTCTGGTGCTGGAACCCGCCGGAGCAGCCGCCGCTGGCGATCGCCAAGCAGTCGCGCTCGGGACGCGGTTCCTCACAAAAACGCCGCCGTTTTGTTGTTGAGTTTTCCGGTGAGGTGTTAAGCCTGCCCCAAAATGCAGAAGCCATGAAGCCAAATTTGAGCGTCGCGCCGGGATCGATTGTCTCACTCCGGACATTTCCTTCGGTGGACAAAAAATCCTGCCGGATCTTGTTCGAGATCGATCCTGGTAACGAATCCTATTCAGAAATGCGCCTTGTGCTGGAGGCGAGTGGCAAACCCATTAGCGAGACTTGGCTTTACCGATGGACGCTCTGAGCAATCCAAGGTCAACCGATCCGGTGGTGACACGGCTGCGTCCCGGCGACGGCGCGCTCACGCTGGACGCCTCCTCCTGTGTGCCACCCGAAGCGCCGCTCGCGATGCCGACGCAAAGCCTTACACGGTTCAACCGCGCCGAGCGCCACAAGAATCTCAACCGCCACCGGGTTTTTGGCTGTTGGCTGGCGCGGCTTTTCGTGTTCGGCGGCGGTCTGGCCTTGACCGGCTACGGCGCCTACGAGATGTATAAGGTTGTTGAGGTCGGCAGCGTAACGCTTCTCAAATGGGCGCTTCTGTTTCTCTTTGTCGGCAATTTTTCTTGGATTGCGCTCGCCTTCACGAGTGCCATTGCTGGTTTTATCTGGCTTCTCGTGTTTCCGCCGAAGCCACCCGCGCCGCCTGATGCGCTGCATGAACGCACGGCGATTGTGATGCCGATTTACAACGAGGCACCCGTGCGCGTGTTTGCCGCGCTCGAGGCGATGATCGAAGAAGTCGGGGCCAGCGGCCTCGGCCACGCATTCGAATGGTTCTTTCTGTCCGATACCACCGATCCGGAAATTTTCGTCGCCGAGGAGCAAGCCTTCCTCGCTATGCGGGAGAGGCTGCTTGGCCAAGGTTGCCGCCTGTTCTACCGGCACCGGCCTAAGAATCTCAATCGAAAGTCCGGCAATATCGAGGAGTTTGTCACCCGCTGGGGCGGCCGCTACGCGCATATGGTGGTACTCGACGCTGACAGTTTGATGACCGGCCACACCATCATCGCGCTCGCCGCCGCCATGGAAGCAGACCCCGACGCGGGCATTATTCAAACCCTCCCGCTTATCGTCAACCGCAACACCTTATTCGCCCGCCTCCAGCAATTCGCCGCACGCATCTATGGGCCGGTGATCGCTGCGGGCGTCTCGATCTGCATGGGGCGCGACGGCAATTACTGGGGCCATAACGCGATCATTCGCACCAAGGCTTTCGCCGCGCATTGCGGGTTGCCGGTTCTACGCGGGCGGCCTCCCCTCGGTGGTCATATCCTCAGCCATGATTTTGTCGAGGCCGCGCTGATACGGCGGGCCGGTTACGCAGTCTACATGCTGCCAAGCCTTGGCGGAAGCTATGAAGAATGTCCGCCCTCGCTCATCGATCTTTCGACGCGCGACCGGCGCTGGTGTCAGGGTAATCTCCAGCATTTGCGGATCTTGCCGGCGAAAGGCCTGCATCCGATGTCGCGGCAGCATTTCATGACCGGCATCATGGCCTATGTCTCGTCGCCGCTTTGGATGGCGCAACTTATTGTCGGTATCATCCTCGTTCTGCAGGCAAGCTACATCAGACCGGAATATTTCTCGAGCAGCTTCACTTTATTCCCGACCTGGCCGAGATTCGATCCGCAAAGATCGCTTGAGCTTTTCGCACTCACCATGACGATCCTCATACTGCCCAAGTTTTTTGGGCTAGCCCTTGGCTTAACCCAGGGCACGACACGGCGGGGTGCCGGCGGGGCGATCAAGCTCGTAGCATCGGTTTTCTTCGAAATCATCATGTCGGCCCTTCTCGCTCCGATCATGATGTTGATTCAGTCTGGTCACGTCATGCATTTTGTGTTCGGCCTCGATACCGGCTGGGACCCGCAGCGGCGCGACGACGGTTCGATTCCCTTCAAGGACATTGTGCGCCGCCACCGCTCGCATGTCGCGATGGGGGTGTTGAGCCTTGTCGCTGGCCTTTCGATCTCGCCCTCGCTTGTTGCCTGGATGTCGCCGACGATCCTTGGCCTCATCCTCGCAATTTTCTTGTCGTGGGGCACCGGCCTTCGAGGCGTCGGCGTCGCCCTGCGCCGCGCCGGTCTCTTGCTGACTCCGGAAGAGCAAATGACGCCACCCGTCGTCGCGCGTGCCAATTTTTTGGCAGAGGAACGGGCCCGCCTTGACGCCGAAGGCCCAAAAGGACTCTACCTGCTCCATGCCGATCCGCAGTTCCGCGCGTTCCACGCGGCCTGCCTCCCGCGCCCGCAAAAGCGGCGGAATGGCAATATTTCGGCCGAATGGGCCCTCGCCGACGCCAAGCTCTCGGATGCCGAAACCATCGATGAAGCGATTTCCTGGCTCCACCAGAAGGAGCGCATGGCGATTTTGCAGGATCAAGTGCTCATCGCGCATTTGGCGCTCTTGCCCAAGGACCAGCCGGGCGCGGAAGCCGCTTCCCCGGCTGGGTGATCTCCGCGCGAGTGCCCCCAAAAGGAGGCGAATGTCCGCGGTCGATCAACTTCCTTAAAGCAGGTGGTGTTTGCCGACCAAGCGAACCGTGCTCGCCTGCGGGCCTTTCTGTCCGATCTCCTCGACGAAACGAACCTCGGAGCCAACTGTCAAGCGGTCGAACGCATTGTCAAGAACGCTGTTGCGATGGAAATAGACTTCGCGGCCGTCGGAGGTCTCGATGAACCCGTAATCGTCACCGGCCACGAATTTCGACACGGCTCCATGGTCCTCCGATTGATGCGGCTTGACCTGACCGCGCATCTCGCGGACCGCGTCCTCGATCTGGCGCTGAGCCGCGTCAAAGGCATCCTTGATCGCAACCGCGACGTGCTCGTGCTCCGGGGCGTCGTCATGCGTTTTGGTGACGAGAATGTCCTTATGCTCCGGCATCGCGATGCGAATATCGATCTTGAACAGACCACCCTTCCGATGCCGCGTTTGCGGCGCGATGACCGCAACGTTGCAGCTCGTAATCCGGTCGTGGAATTTTTCCAACCGTTTGGCGTGCTTTTCAACATCGGCCCGAATGGCCTCCGATGGCTCGGAATTCTCAAAAGTGATATCAAGCGGCACTTGCATTTTCTGTCCCTTTGCATCGAACCATATTGCATTCTGGGAAGCATTCCCGCGAACTCGATGTTTGGCCGGTGCGACGCCATCCATATCATAAGGGTGGGCCTTTACCGTCAAAAATCCAACTGTCATCAGACGAATTGATGGAAGCAGGGCATTGGCCGCTTGACCATGGTGTGAAGTCACAGCTGCGGCTTGAAATGACGTGCCGAGAGACTTGTTACACACCCCGTTCCAATCAAATCTTGCCCTGCTATTTTCCNNTTATCGAAAAATCCGATCGAAGCTGGATCACCAGCGTGCTCGCCGCAGATACCAATTTTTATGTCCGGCCGCGTTGCATGGCCGCGTGCGGCCGCGATTTCGATGAGTTCGCCGACGCCCTCCTGGTCGATCGTAGCGAAAGGATTCGCGGGCAGGATTCCCTTGGCTACATATTCACCGAGGAACGATCCGGCATCGTCGCGCGAAAGGGCAAGGCAGGTCTGGGTCAAGTCATTGGTGCCGAAAGAAAAGAACTCGGCGGTCTTGGCGAGTTCGCCGGCTCGTAGGCATGCGCGAGGCGTCTCGATCATCGTGCCGACGGAATAGGCAATGGTCTCGTTGGTTTCGGCGGCAACGGCTTGCGCCACCCGATCAACCCGCGCCTTGATGAGATCGAACTCCACTTTGCCGATGATGAGAGGTGTCATGATTTCCGGCCGCACCGCCACGCCGGTCTTGCGCTTGGCCGCGACCGCCCCTTCGAAGATCGCGCGGGCTTGCATTTCGGCGATCTCGGGAAAAGCGATGGCAAGCCGGCAGCCGCGAAAACCTAGCATCGGGTTATATTCCTGCAATTCAGCCGCGCGCAGGGTGAGTTTTTCCGGCGAAATGCCCATGGCCTTCGCGACCGCGGCGATTTCCTCCTGGGTCCGCGGCAAAAACTCATGCAGAGGCGGATCCAGCATGCGGATTGTGACCGGCAGACCCGACATGATCTCGAAAAGCTCGGCGAAATCGGCGAGTTGGATCGGCAGCAGCTTAGCAAGCGCGGCGCGCCGGCCGGCTTCGTCCTCGGCAAGGATCATTTCCCGGACCGTAACAATCCGGTCGCCCTCAAAAAACATGTGCTCGGTACGGCAAAGGCCGATCCCTTCCGCCCCGAATTTCCGCGCCACGCGTGCGTCCCTCGGCGTGTCGGCATTGGCCCGCACGCCCATGCGGCGCACCGCGTCGGCCCAATCCATCAGGATTGTGAATTCGCCCGAAAGTTCGGGCTGGCGCATCTCGACGACACCTTTGATCACCTGCCCGGTGGCGCCGTCGATCGTCAGCATGTCTCCCTTATTGAAAGTGCGGCCCGCCGCCGTCATTGTCGCTTTCGCATAATTGACCCGGATCGTGCCGGCGCCGGAGACGCAAGGCTTTCCCATGCCACGCGCGACAACCGCGGCGTGGGACGTCATGCCGCCGCGCGTCGTCAGAATTCCCTCCGCCGCATGCATCCCCAAAATATCCTCGGGGCTTGTCTCGATGCGCACTAGGATGACCTTGCGTCCGGCACTCTTCATTTGCTCAGCGTCGCTAGCATTGAACACGATCTCGCCGCTCGCCGCCCCCGGTGAAGCTGGCAGACCGGTGGCGACGACCTCGCGGGGGGCATCGGGATCGAGCGCCGGATGCAAAAGTTGTTCGAGCGAAGCAGGATCGACGCGGGTGATCGCCTCTTCTTTGCCGATCAATCCTTCATTCGTCATATCGACGGCGATGCGGAGGGCGGCCTTGCTGGTGCGCTTGCCCTTGCGTGTCTGCAACATCCAAAGTTTGCCGCGCTCGACGGTGAATTCCATATCCTGCATGTCGCGATAGTGCTTTTCGAGACGATCCGCCGCGCTCGCGAATTCGGCGAACATCTCAGGCAGCGTGGCCTCCATCGATGGCTCTTGAGCCGCAGCCGTCAGGCGCGCCGCCTCGGTGATATATTGCGGTGTCCGGAGGCCCGCGACCACATCCTCGCCTTGGGCGTTGCTCAGGAATTCACCGTAAAGCTCCCTCGCCCCCGTTGAGGGATTTCGTGTGAAGGCGACACCCGTCGCCGAGGTTTCGCCCATGTTGCCAAAAACCATGGCTTGGATCGTGACCGCAGTGCCAAGGTTCCCGGGAATATCGTGCAGCCGCCGGTAGCTGACCGCGCGCGGAGTCATCCAGGACTCGAACACTGCTCCGATGGCGCCCCAGAGCTGTTCGCGCGGATCTTGCGGAAAAGGTTTGCCCAAGGATTTTTCGACCCTAACCTTGAACTCGCTAACCAGCGTCTGCCAATCTCCGGAGGAGAGTTCCGTATCAAAAGTTACACCCTTGTTTTCTTTATAATATTCAAGGATCTCCTCAAAAATGTGGTGTTCGATACCCAAAACCACACTCGCATACATTTGGATGAAACGGCGGTAGGAATCATAGGCAAAACGCGCATCGCCCGAGTTTGCCGCCAAAGCCTCGACGGTGATGTCGTTAAGACCAAGATTCAGAACGGTATCCATCATACCCGGCATTGAGATTTTTGCCCCGGAGCGGGCCGAGACGAGGAGCGGATTATGCTCATCGCCAAAAGAGTGGCCGGTGGAACCACCGAGGTAGCCGAGCGCGGTCTCGACCTCGCCGGTGAGGCCTTCCGGAAATTGCTTTCCATTCTCGAAAAAATAAGCGCAGACCTCGGTCGTAATCGTGAAGCCTGGTGGAACCGGCAGCCCAAGCCTTGCCATTTCAGCGAGATCGGCACCCTTGCCACCGAGGAGGTCTCGCAGGCCGCTTTCTCCTTCGGCCTTGCCCTGGCCGAAGGTGTAAACCCATTTTGCCATCGTCAACCCTTCGCGGCGTTGCCGCGTTGCGATCAAACCGGCGGGCTTGCGCGGGAAATTTCCGCGGCGAGCCCGCGGCTTCTCTACCCAGGTGGCTCTTTCATCGCTGCTTCAAAAGCGCCGTAAGCGCAACCCAAACCCTATCCAGGCCACACCCCAAAACAAGAGATCAAGCCCGAGGAGTATGCCCAAGATCACGAAACTATTCTCCGGCCAGCCCGCAACAATCAATACTCCCACCAACGCCGTAAGCCCGCCCGCAAGCAGAACAGGGCCGCGCAGGGGAGCACCGAGATGCGCCCCGAGGAAGATCCGGACCGCCCCAGTAGCGATAATTCCAGCGCCGAGCACCAAAGTAAAGAAGGCCGCCGCGACCAAAGGTTGAGCAAGTGCAAAAGCCGCGACGACGATATAGGCAAGTCCCGCGAAGATCCAAAGCAAAAACCGGCCCCATGTCTTGGCACTAAGACCTGTGGCGATCTCAGCAGCGCCAGCAAGTATCATGAAAATCGCGATCGTATAGACCGAAGCGATGGTCGCCGACACCACAAGGATCAGCGCGGCAACACCCATGCCGGCAATCAAACCACCCAAAGCGACGATCCAGCCCCAGCGAGGTCTAAGGCTTTCGATCGCCGTTTTCACATCCTGCGGCCCGTCCCGAAAAGGCGAAGGATCGTTCGTAAAAGCCATGAATCTCTGTTCCTTCAGATCGAATGCCACAGCTTTGAGCAAGCGGAGATGACAATCCCCGGTGCCAGGGTTCGACCCAACCGGCACTTGGCCAACGATGCTGGTACCGCGTTCTCGCACCGGCGGACTTTGCCCAGAAAGGCATTAATGTCAGCTTTGTCCTTTATTGAGTTGGCTTCCAGCTAGAGCATGATCCCATTAAGTTGCAGACTTTTGGGATAAGATCATGCGACAAAACAAAGAGATAGAGACCATGAGCGACTCATCTTGAAGCGATCATGGTCTAGGGTGCTTGTCCACCAGATGGACTCATCTGATCGAAAAGGAAGCGCTTAGGTTCAAAGAGGCGGAGCATGTCAGAACCGACAAACCGGGCAACTTTTCCGGAACATGCTCTAAGCCGCAGCTGCTCTGGCTAAAACGCGACGAGCCAAACTTCGTTCCGAAGCCGGTCCCCAGTCGAAAGACGCGGTCTTGCCTTTACCGAGACGCACCCCTCCCATGAGTTCTAGGACCTTTTCGAGCGAAGTGGATGCCGGTTCNNCCGGATGGCCGCAAACCAGATCCGCCAGACAGCAACTGAGACCATCTGAAGGCGTCGCAGTCGCTGCTCGCAACCACGCTGGCGTAAAGAACTGGACGTTTACTGGTCCCCGAGGAAACGGGCAGCAGGCAAAAGAGTTCGAGAGCCGCCACTCCCGGCGCTTACCTCGCGCAATACTCTAACAGGACAAGACAAGGCCGTCTTTTCGCCCAGATGCGGAATCACAAGCTGATATTGGCTAATCCCTGCCAGATTGTTAATCAACTGTGTTGCAAAAGTCGCATCGGCGCATGAAAAGCTGCGGTATGCCGCCCAGAAACGGGTTGGCGTTGCAGGTTACGCTTTTGTTCGCTATTCACGCTTCAGAAAGGCCAGCACGGAGAAGGGCGGGCTAATCAAGATATTTTTTTAGTTTTTAAGTCTGAAGCGTTTCACTGCTTTTGCAACAACTGGTTTTCGGTCTTGTTTTGAAAGAGGCGCCCGTGACGATACCTTCAAAGACCCCCTTGCTCGACACGATCGCCGCGCCCTCCGATTTGCGGCGCTTGAATGAAAGCGATCTCGCCCAAGTGGCCGACGAACTGCGAAGCGAGACGATCGACGCGGTCTCGGTGACGGGCGGCCATCTCGGGGCGGGACTAGGTGTGGTCGAGCTCACGGTTGCCTTGCATTATGTTTTCGATACACCGAACGACCGGCTGATTTGGGACGTCGGCCACCANNGCCTATCCTCATAAGATACTGACCGGAAGGCGCGACCGGATCAGGACCTTACGCCGGGGGGGCGGTCTGTCCGGCTTCACCAAACGCTCCGAGAGCGAATACGATCCTTTTGGCGCGGCCCATTCCTCCACTTCGATTTCGGCCGGACTCGGCATGGCGGTCGCCAACACGCTTTCTGGCAAGAGGGCCAATGTCGTCGCCGTGATCGGCGATGGNNTGTCCGCCGGCATGGCCTATGAAGCTATGAACAATGCGGGCGCCATGCATTCGCGCCTTATCATCATTCTGAATGACAATGAGATGTCGATCGCACCTCCGGCCGGCGCCTTGTCCGCCTATCTCGCGCGCCTCGTGTCGGGCGGCACCTACCGCTCCGTGCGCGAAACAGCCAAGCAGCTCGGCCGTCACTTGCCGAAGTTCATTTATGACAGGGCGCGCAAGACCGAGGAGTTCGCGCGGAATTTCTGGGCAGGCGGGACATTGTTCGAGGAACTCGGCATCTATTATGTCGGACCGATCGATGGCCACAACCTCGATCATCTGCTTCCGGTCTTGAAAAACGTCCGTGATTCTTGCAATGGGCCAGTTCTCGTCCATGTCGTGACGCAAAAGGGCAAGGGTTACGCTCCAGCCGAAGCCTCAACCGACAAATATCATGGCGTCAATACATTCGATGTCGTCACTGGCGTCCAGGTGAAACCTAAGGCGAATGCGCCTTCCTATACGCGGGTCTTCGCCGATGCCTTGATCGCGGAAGCGCGGCGGGACGACAAGATTGTTGCGATAACTGCAGCTATGCCGAGCGGCACGGGCCTCGATATTTTCCAAAAGGTCTTCCCAGAGCGCACTTTCGACGTGGGGATCGCGGAACAGCATGCGATCACCTTCGCGGCCGGCCTCGCGACCGAAGGTTACAAGCCCTTCTGCGCGATTTATTCGACTTTCCTCCAGCGCGGCTATGATCAGGTCGTTCACGACGTGGCGATCCAGAAATTGCCGGTACGCTTCGCCATCGACCGGGCAGGTCTCGTCGGCGCCGATGGCGCAACCCACGCAGGCTCTTTCGACATCTCCTTCCTCGGAATCTTGCCCGGCATGGTCGTGATGGCGGCGGCCGACGAAG